>CAYGHY010000118.1:0-8940 GCA_964349435.1 uncultured Oscillospiraceae bacterium | reverse complement strand
GGGATGAAGAAACCGTAAGGGGACTTGATCCTGATTTCGAAATAATGAAGGGGCTCGAAACCCGAGGGATTATTGTTACAAGCCGCTCAACTGATCCAAGATATGATTTTGTTTCGAGATTTTTTGCGCCGGGAGCCGGTATTCCTGA
Organism: uncultured Oscillospiraceae bacterium; assembly: GCA_964349435.1. Taxonomy (GTDB): domain Bacteria; phylum Bacillota; class Clostridia; order Acetivibrionales; family DTU013; genus CAYGHY01. The sequence continues at coordinate 8,792 of CAYGHY010000118.1, read as the reverse complement.
AGATCCGGTAACGGGATCGGCACATTGCTGCCTTGCGCCTTATTGGAAAAGGCGCCTTGGTAAGAATAAATTTGTAGCATATCAAAATTCAAAAAGGGGTGGAACGCTCATTGTAACGGTCAATGATAACAGGGTGAATATCGCAGGAAAGGCTGTAACGGTGTTCTGTGCTGAGTTGCCTGATATATCCGATTTTATTGCAAAAGCATAAAAAGCATAAAAAGCATAAAAAGCATTTTCAGGAGGATGTATATGAAATCTTATGAACTGAAGTACGGATGCAATCCGCAACAAAAGCCGGCAGAAATCCGTTCTGTTGTTGGTGAACTACCTTTCGAAATTCTTAACGGCAACCCCGGGTACATTAATTTTATGGACGCATTAAACTCATGGCAGCTTGTAAGAGAACTGAAAACAGCGCTGAATATCTCTGCGGCCGCTTCCTTCAAGCATGTCAGTCCGGCGGGAGCTGCCATAGGATTGCCACTGTCTGATGAACTGAAGAAGATATTCTTTGTGGAAGACATGGAGTTATCACCTCTTGCTTCGGCTTATGCGCGTGCAAGGGGTGCAGACAGGATGTCTTCATTTGGCGATTGGGCGGCATTGAGTGATGTTGTTGACAAGCCGACTGCATTAATTCTGAAAAAAGAAGTGTCTGATGGAGTGATTGCACCCGGATACTCGGATGAAGCACTGGAGATTCTGAAGCAAAAAAAAGGCGGGAATTATAATATTATCAAAATGGACACGGCTTTTGAACCGGAGGAGATTGAAAAGAGGCTTATTTATGGAATTGAATTTGTGCAGAAAAAGAACAGCCATATTCCGGGCTTTGATGATTTGAAGAGCATTGCCACTGAAAATAGGGAGCTGCCGGATGAAGCGCAAATTGACATGGTTCTGGCAATGATTACACTAAAATACACACAATCTAACTCGGTGTGTTATGCTGCAGGGGGTCAGGTGATCGGCTGTGGAGCAGGACAGCAGTCCAGAATACACTGCACCAGGCTTGCAGGGGAAAAGGCAGACATTTGGTATTTGAAGCAGCACCCGAAGGTTATGAATCTGAAGTTCAAACAGGGCATTGGACGGCCGGAGAGAGATAATGCCATAGATCTGTTTGTAAGGGAGGACGCCACTGAATTTGAACAAGGTATGCTGAATGAATTACTTGAAGTTGTGCCGGAAAAGCTTGCAACCGACGAGAAAAAGGCATGGCTTGCCGGTATGAAAAATGTCACGTTAGGCTCGGATGCATTTTTCCCATTCAGGGATAACATCGACCGCGCACATAAGAGCGGTGTAAAATATATCGTGCAGCCAGGCGGTTCAGTGAGGGAGGATAGTGTAATAGAAGCCTGCAATCAGTATGGAATGGTCATGTGTATGACTGGATTGAGATTGTTCCATCATTAGTTTAATTGATTCATTTGTAAGAAAGGAAGAAGTGAATGTGAATAAACAACGACTTGCTGCTAATTATGAAAGGCTAAATAGCAATGCATATCCCGGAAGGGGCATAATCCTTGGCATGAGTTCCGATTCAAAACATATGGTGCAGGTGTATTGGATTATGGGCAGAAGTGAAAACAGCAGAAACAGGATATTTGAGGAAGAAAATGGATTCGTCAGGACAAAAGCCTTTAATGAAAGCAAACTGGTCGATCCTTCTCTGATAATATATTACCCGGTTAAGTATTATCATGACTGGCACATTGTCTCCAACGGAAATCAGACAGATACTATATTTGAGGCGTTGAAAAGGGGAGGCAGCTTTGAAAGCGCTTTAAACACCAGATATTTTGAACCGGATGCACCAAATTTCACACCAAGGATTTCCGGAATAATTGGATTGAAAGATGCTGGATGCGCATACAGGCTATCCATACTTAAATCCTTCTCTAATATGAGCAATTCCTGTATACGGCACTATTTCAATTATGAAACAGGTGTTGCCGGAATAGGGCATTGCATCCATACATACACAGAAGACGGTAACCCGCTCCCTCCATTTGCGGGTGAACCCTATGAGCTGGAACTGTTTGACGATATAGACGAGACCTGCGGATTATACTGGAAGACGTTGAATGACACAAACAAGGTATCTATTTTAGTCAAGTATATATGTATTGAAGACGGAAGCTTTAAAGTCAGGATTATAAATAAGAATCAGTGATATTTGCAGGGACATGCTTGGTAACAGCACCTTTACATCCAGCAAATAGACTTGGGCAGCGAACAAGAAAATTCGTTTATGTTTAATTCATGAGCGAGGCGAATTTTCTTGGGTTGCCTTGTCAGCAAGTTGTTTATTATGGAATATACTGCATAGTGGCTTCTTTTATGTATGTCAAGCCATTGGCTTGTCTGTCAAGAATGACAGTAAGCTCCGACTTTCCCGGCACAGTCATTTCAAATTCGTAAGATGGCCTTTCAGGAAGACTGTAATCAGCCAGTGATCCCAAGTAATCCAGAGTGAGTCTATAACAGCCCTTACCAAGCAGAAAAACTGCAGAGCCTTTTGAGTCGGTAGAACATCTTATGGATTCATTATCGTTTTCACCTGAGGCGCTCACCTTTGCTGCCAAATCCTGTACAGGAAGTTGGGTAATGCTATCCAGAACCGTTACATCCAGCAAATAGACTTGAGCATTTCTTGCATTGACAACCTGGTAATAATAGTTATCTCCTTTCAAAAACGATACGGCTCGTGCAAGATTCCGGTTGGTGAAACTTTGTCGGGCTGTTTGAACTTGTGCATAAAAGCCGATACTTGAGAGGGATATAAGTACCAGCAGGATTATTGAAATTTTCCGGGAGAATTGTGTATTTTGAGCTTGTTCTATTGCATTAATGCCGGCAAATGACAGCTCGCAAGAACAGGTATGAGTGCAGATATCGGCGGAGGTGCTTTTGCCGGCGTAATCTGATAAGATGACTGCTGCATGAACAGCCCCAAAGAGTATTGTACCCAATAGAATGAGTTGCACTGAAAGTGTATTGGCACAAATGATGATGTAGCTTGTTAGTTCTTTTTCTGAAAGAAGCTTAGGTTTATCAATTAATCCTGATAAATAAGGCAGTATAAAAAATAGTATAAATTGAATCAGGCAGCCTGCAGCCAAACATAAAACAGAGTATGTAGCCACAGTGCTCTGAAGCCAGGCACGAAGCTCCCTAGCGGGTTTTTGAAGCAACAGGGCAAATAAAGTCACGAATAACAGCAAAGCGAATATGGGAATATATGTAAGAGCAAACTGAAACAGACTAATAACAAGCATGATATTAGTTATATGGCGTTCATCAAAAATCATAAACAAAACACTTAAATTAATTTTTTCAATACTGGCAAGCGACTGCGCCGCTGCTGCCCCGGGAGGAGCAAAGGAGGTGGCAAGATGAATATCCGGCAATGACTTGGTATATCCTCTAAAATAACTTATAAATCCATCAATTAGTAATTTTATATTAAAGTCCGCCAGTTCGGGTGTCACAGTTTTTTGAACAATAGGTTTTAATTCATCTTGCGGGATGTTTATTTCTGTTGAAAATGTTTCAGCAAGCTCAACGATAATCCCATATGTTCCCAGTCTATCAAAGGCTTCTTTTTGAAATTCACTGCTGTAGACTATATTATTGAGTATTACCGAGAAAGCTGTCAGGAATAATAAAATCCCTGCTGCCAGTCCAATAGTAATAGGTATGACTTTTTTTCTCAAAGTATCAGATCCAATCATTCAAGCCTCCATGCAGCTTACATATAATTACAAGGCTACAAGTGACAGTTCTCACTTACAAGTGACAGTTCTCACTTACAAGGGACAGTTCTCACTTACAAGGGACAGTTCTCTACAGTGAGTGATCATGCGTAGTTCTATTAAATTATATCATTCAATTACAGGCCAATCTTAATGTAAATAATGGCTGGGGGTTATTTGAGAATTGTCCCCAGCCAATCGCTATCATTATCGTCTGTGACGGTTAATATAATTAATTGTAGCGGTAGTATGCAGTGTGGATGAATAACAAAGTGTTTCATGCCGTGCCGGTATGTTTAACAGGACAAGGAGGAAAACATGACTAGAGAATGGGATATTTCCGGAATCATTCATAAAGACAGGCTGGAACGGACAAGTAAAGGTTTCGAGGGGACGTTTCTTGATTATACGGTGTTGTTGAAGAGAGATCCTGAGCTGGCGATGCTTTCTCATCAAAGGGTGTTCAAACTAATATCAATGGCCGGAGTCGAAGTGGTAAAAACTGATGAATATCCGAGACTGAGAAGGATTTACGGCAATGATATCATAAAGAGGTACAGGTTTTTTGAGGACTTTTACGGGATAGAAAAAACAGTAATGAAAATCGTCAGGTACTTCCACTCGGCTGCAATGGCAGGAGAAGAGGCCAGACAGGTATTGTATCTGGTTGGTCCTGTGGGTTCGGGTAAATCGTCACTCATGGAGGTGTTGAAAAGAGCTCTTGAGAACAGCACAAAAATATATGCATTAAAGGGATGCCCCATGAGAGAAGAGCCGCTGCACCTTGTACCAAAGCATCTGCGTAAAGACTTCGAAGGTATATTGGGTGTAAGGATAGAGGGGGACCTTTGCCCGGTTTGCCGTTACAGGCTTAAACATGAGTTTAATGGGGTATATGAAAGCTTTCCTGTGGAACAGGTGGGTTTTTCAATAAGATCCAGAAAGGGTGTCGGTGTTGTACCGCCGGTTGATCCCAATAATCAGGACACCAGTATATTGATTGGCAATGTTGACATATCCAAAATTGATCTTTATCCGGAAGATGACCCCCGGGTGATATCTCTCAATGGTGCATTTAATGTAGGGAACAGGGGAATTGTTGAATTTATTGAGGTGTTTAAGAACGAAACTGAGTATCTTCATACCATGATAACCGCAACTCAGGAAAAATCGGTACCATCACCGGGAAAAGGGGCAATGATCTACTTTGATGGGGTGATACTGGCACATTCAAATGAGGCAGAATGGAACAAATTCAAGTCTGACCATACCAATGAAGCAATTCTTGACAGAATTGTCAAAGTAGAAATTCCTTATTGTCTTGAACTGAGCGAGGAGATAAAGATATATGAGAAAATGCTTCGAAAGAGCATATTCAACGCTCACATAGCGCCTCACACAATTGAGGTGGCCTCCATGTTTGCTATTCTCACCAGATTGACTCCATCACCGAAAGTTGATCTGATGACCAAACTCAAAATTTATAATGGAGAAGAAATTGTTGAAAAAGGTATGACGCGCAAAATAGACATTCTGGAGCTTCGGGAAGATGCATCACGGGAAGGTATGACCGGCATTTCAACAAGGTTTATTATGAAGGCGCTTGACATGGTATTATCTGAGTCTGAAAGCAACTGTATCAATCCGGTTTCGGTTATGGAAACAATCATCAAATCGGTCAAGGAGCTTTCCGTCAGTGATGAGGAGAAAGGCAAGTATGTGAGATTTGTTCAGGATTCCATCAAAAAGGAGTACAACAAAATACTTGAGAAAGAGGTCACAAAGGCTTTTATCTATGGATATAGAGAACAGGCGGAAAGCCTTTTCAATAATTACCTGGATCATGCAGAGGCCTTTATTAATAAAACCAGACTAAAGGATTCGAATACAGGCGAGGAGCTTGAACCAGATGAGAAGTTCATGAAATCAGTCGAAGAGCAGATAGGAATAACCGAGGCTTCTGCAAAGGGGTTCAGGGGGGATGTGACCGCATACATGTTTTTTGTGCTGAGAAATGGCGGAAAACTTGACTATAGCAGTTATGAACCGCTCAAGGAGGCCATTGAGAAAAAGCTGACGGCATCTGTAAAGGAATTGAGCAGGATTGTTACCAAGGCTAAAGTAAGGGACGAGGAACAGGACAGAAAATATAACGCAATGGTGGAGGAAATGAAGCGTAACGGCTACTGTGACCATTGCTGCAATGTTGTACTCAAATATGGAGCCAACAATTTATGGAAGGATTGAAGGATTGACGGATTGAGGATTGACGGAGGGATCTGTATGACCATTTTCAGAGATTACGATCCGGGTGGAAGAGACCGCTCGGCTGAGGACAGGCGCAGGCATAAAGAGCTTGTGGAGGAATCCATCAAAAAAAATATAGGGATTATTATTGCTGAAGAAAGTATTATAGGTCAGAATGGAAATAAAAAAATCAAGATACCCGTAATAGGCATCAAAGAATATAGCTTCATATACGGAAAGAATACCCATGGAACAGCTTCCGGAGACGGGGGTGAGAAGCGTGGAGACGTAGTGGGTGAGGAGATGGAGGATACAGGTAAAGGACACAGTGGTGCCGGTGACCAGGGGGGTGAGGAAATCTATGAGACCGAGGTCACTATTGAAGAGATGGTCAATTACCTGTTTGATGATCTTAAGCTTCCCGATCTGGACAGAAAAAAGCTTTCGGAGCTTGAGACAGCAAATGGCTTTAAAAAAAAGGGCTATCAGAGAAAAGGCATTCCGCCGAGGCTGGCGAAAAGAAGATCAGTAGTAGAAAAAATTAAAAGAAGGCAATCATACCTAAGGAGCCATGAGGGAGTAATTGTGGAAGATCAAGATATCGTGAAGAAGAGAGAGCGTTTCCCGTTTACACAGGATGACCTGAGATACCGCAGGCTCAAGGAAACACATAGAAAGGATTTCAACGCAGTTGTCATCTGTATCATGGATGTATCTGGTTCTATGGATCAGACCAAGAAATATATGGCGCGAAGTTTTTATTTTCTGCTTTACCAATTTTTGAGACTTCGCTATTCAAATGTTGAAGCAGTTTTTGTAGCACACACAACCACTGCAAAAGAGGTGGGCGAGCTTGAATTTTTTCACAGGGTGGAATCAGGAGGAACATATATTAGCAGCGGCTACGAAAAAGCGCTTGAGATTATTGAACAGCGCTATAATCCAACGAATTGGAACATTTATACTTTCCATTGCAGCGATGGCGACAACTGGACTGAGGACAATCAAAGGGCAGTTGAACTGGCTGCCAGGCTTTGTGAAGTATGCAATCTTTTTGGTTACGGAGAGATTGTACCAGGCTACTATTATGCGGGTAGCACAGTAAAATCTGCGTATGTTAAAAGTATCAAAGCAGATAATTTTGTAATTGTCACTATGACAAGAAAAGAGGATATCGTAACCGGGCTGAAACGGCTGCTGGAGAAGGATGGAGAATAGGTATTACATGGCTGGGACAGGAGATTGCATATGGCTGACTACAGTATCAAAGAGCTTCAACAATGGAATTCACGCATAGAGGAATTGGTGCATAAAGAAGGGCTTAATTGTTACGAACAGGAATTTGAATTGGTGAGCTATGAGGATATGACCGGATATGAGGCTTATACCGGTATGCCTTCACATTACCCCCACTGGAGCTACGGCAAGGCTTATGAGAGAATCAGAACTCTCAACAAATACAACTTATCAGGACTGCCTTATGAAATGGTCATCAATTCTAATCCATGCATTGCCTATCTGATGAAGGATAATTCTCTGCTGCTGCAAATATTGACGATGGCACATGCTTATGGGCACAATGATTTTTTTAAAAATAACAGATTTTTCAGGACAGTTACCCGTGCCGAATATACTGTTGAACTATTCAAAAACCATGCTGTCAGAATCAGAGAATATATCAGCGACCCGGCTATTGGGTATGCAAAGGTGGAGAAGGTGCTCAATGCTGCCCATGCGTTACGGTATCAGTGTGCAAGAACAACCGGAGCAAACAAATTAAAAGCTGAAGAAATAAAGAAAAGGCTGCAGAATAGCAGTAGCAATGCTAAAAGCGAGTTTAAGCTATTAGAGCCGCCACAGCACAAGCATATTGAAGAGCCGGATTTGAAGCGGATACCGCTTGAACCTGAAGAGGATTTGCTTTTATTTGCTGTTAATTATGGAAGGCTTGAGGAATGGGAGAAGGATGTTGTTAATATTGTCAGGGAAGAAACACTATATTTTACACCGCAAATTGAGACAAAGATCATGAATGAAGGCTGGGCAAGCTATTGGCACTATTTCATGCTGAACAATATAGGACTGCCCCAACAGCTTCATTTCGAATTTCTCAGAAGGCACAATCAGGTGGTGAAGGCTCACGAAGAAAGAATAAATCCATATTATCTGGGCTTTAAGATATTTGAGGATGTGTTTAGAAAAAATGAAGCTAATCCTGAAAAGATTTTTGAAGTGCGGGAGATTGAAAGAGACGAATCCTTTATCAGAAGGTATCTCACACAGGAACTTTGCTGTGAACTGAAACTTTACGAATACAAAAAGGATGGGAATGAGTATATTGTATCTGAGGTGGCTGATAAGGAGGGCTGGCATAAAATACGGAACACGTTGGCGTCATCCGCCGGTACCGGGCGCATACCCCTCATACAAGTGACGGACATGATGTTGAAGGAGAATACGCTGCTGCTGGAACATATCTACGATGGCAGAGAACTTGAAATAAACTATGCCATTGAAACATTAAAACATTTCGTTGATTTGTGGGAGGGAAGGGTGATATTGAACACAGTGGTTGAAGGCAGGAAAAGGTCTGTCATCTGTGACGATCAGAAAAAAACAGTTTTGGTAGACCTCGGGAAACGGAATGTGTAAAATTCTAATATAATTAAGATGTTGACTAGTTTTAGGTGATGTCATATAATAGAAATTACGAAAATTATTAACATGGGGGATTAACTCAGCGGGTTAATACCATTAAACAGAAAACAAAACCTTGTGAAG
>CAYGHY010000117.1:0-8997 GCA_964349435.1 uncultured Oscillospiraceae bacterium | reverse complement strand
AAATATAACTTCCGCTAAAACTTTTCCGGAGAACTACACTTTTGGTGCTGCTGTTTCTGTTGCTGCTATTGTTGGTGCTGACTGTGCTGCTATTGTTGGTGCTGACTGTGCTGCTATTGTTGGTGTTGACTGTGCTGTCGCAAATAATGGTGCTGCCATTGCTGATTGTGCTGCAGCAGAATGAAATCTTGCATCAACGCCATGTAAATTTTCATCGGTGTCATCAAGAGATTTGTGCGTTTGGAGATTGGGCAGCAAAGAATCTTGTAACAGACTAGGGACAAAAGGAAGACACTCAAGGATCTTCTGACCGCTATCAAAGCAATCTACGTTTTAATATATTGTCCAGCCTGTACTCGCCACATTTCGGCATATTTCCCGTTCATCTTCAATAGCTCCTCATGGCTCCCTGCCTCCATAATTCTTCCATTTCCCAGCATATAGATCCTATCGGCCAAGCGGGTAGTAGAAAGCCTGTGAGAGATGAAAATCACAGTTTTGTTGAAAGCAGCCTCCAGCATGGATTGGTTCAGCTGATATTCGGCGATCGGGTCAAGCGCAGAAGAGGGCTCATCCATGATAATGAGGATGGAATCTTTGTAAAACGCTCTTGAAACAGCAATTTTCTGAGCTTCTCCGCCGGATAGATTCACGCCGTTCTCCTCGAATTCCGCTGTCAAATGGGTATCAAGTCCAAACTCCAAATTCTGCAACTTTTCGCTGAATCCGCTTTGTTCCAATGCTCTCCTTATGTTTTCATTTGAGGCTCCAAGAGCATGATCCAGTAATACATTTTCCTTTACTGTTGCTGCATAAATCATATAGTCCTGGAAGACCGTCCCGATATGATTGCGGTACTGTGTCACATCATAATCCTTTATGTCCACACCATCCAGCAATATTACTCCCTCATTGATATCATACAAGCGCATAAGCAGCTTAATCAGGGTAGTTTTCCCTGCACCGTTATACCCAACTAGCGCAATCTTTTCGAAAGGTCGGATTGTCATGTTTATACTGTTGATTACACTATGCTCTCCCTCTTTGTAGGCAAACGAAACGTTGCTGAACTCAATGGTCTTTGGCTCAGCCGGGACGTTAAGCTGCTTATGGCTGATAATTTTGGGTTCATAATTTAAGAAATTGCGTATTTTGTCAACATACAGACTGGTCTCACTGGCATATGGATAAATTTCTGTAATAGTCCGAAGGCTTCTTTTCAATCTTTCGAAGGAGTTAAACAAAATCACAATACTGGAGTATGAAATGACATGAGAAACCACAGCCTTATATACCAGATATGTTATGTATAGCACATCACTGATAAAATCATTGCATAGATAATCCTTGATAAAACTGATAATAAATTTCTTTTTCGCATTTTCTTTATCTATATCATATATTGCCCTGTTAGCCACTTGAAACCGTTCGAGCATTTTAATGGACACATCCGGATTCAAACGTAGTTCTTTGGCATAATCATTCAGATAAAAAACACGATTGACATAAGATCTTATTCTTTCATTCGGATTTTTCTCCAAACGTATTTTGAAGTTAATTTTATTGAATACCTGCATAAGCAGAAAAGAAAATAGAAACGAAGCAAGTACAAAGAATACAGACATCCAATCCTTGAACAAAAAGTATACACCGGTAGTGATAAACACTGTAGTACCAGTAAATACCTTTCTTAGTAACTCCAACATCCTATCCACCTGCTTGTCCGCTTCAAAAACCGCCAAGACAAAATCGTTGTAATAGTCAGGATTGTCATAGCATTCCAAATCAAGCTTCTGCGCCTTTTCATAAAGCATGAACTTCAATTTCTGCTTCATCTTCGGCAGTCCCTTTTGGGAAATGCGCTGGTTCACAAATGCACCAAAAAGCATTCCTGATCCTATCAAAGAAAAAAGAACGATGATAAATATAACTACCTCATGGAAAGGACGTCCAAATTCTGCAGATTCCAAAACATATCCGATACCGTAGGTATGTTCAAGAAACACTAGTATCTGATTTCTAAGAATATCAAGGATAAAGGTAACTATATATAAAGGTGCCGCTTCAAAGCAAACCTTTAAAATAAACAGGTTATTTTCAACAACCTGCTTGACGGGCTGTTTTGTCCTCACAATTCAACCCCCTCTTCTATTGTGTTTAACGCCAGATAATTCATCGCTTGTTTTGTATACATGTCTGCATAGGAACCTTTTCTTTTCATCAATTCCTCATGGGTACCCTGTTCCAGCAGCTCTCCATGCTCAAACATGAATACCTTATCTGCGTTACGTACAGATGAAAGGCGGTGAGAGATGAAGATCATTGTCTTATCTTTACTTTCCTGCATGATACTTTTGTACAAATCATACTCAGCGATCGGATCCAGGGCGGAAGAAGGTTCGTCAAAAACCTTTACAGGGGCATTACGGGCAAAAGCCCTCGCAACTACTATCTTTTGATATTGGCCACCGGAAAGGATTGCCCCGTTTTCATCAAATTCCCTGGTCAAAATGGTGTTGATTCCGTTAGGAAGAGACTCTACCTTATCGTAAACACCGGCTTTTTTTAAAGCTTCTATCACAGCCTCATCTTCCTTTTCACACGAATGCCCCATTAAAATATTATCCTTAACCGAAAGCGCAAGTACTTTATAATCCTGGAATGCGGCTGCAAACTGCTGTCGGTACATCCGCAGATTATACTCTTTGATATTTCTGCCATTAACAAAAATCTCACCGCCAGTAGGATCATACAGGCGGAATAGCAATTTAATAATAGTGGATTTTCCTGCCCCGTTATGTCCCACCATCGCTACTACACTATTCCCTTTTATTAGGAAATTTAAATTCTTTACAGCGTATTCTCCATCCTTATAGGAAAAGCTGACATTCCGGAATTCTATGGATGAAATAACAGGGTCGGGAGTGATTCCATCCCAATCTTCCGGGATTCCTTCCTTATATTCCATGAATGTACGAAGATTGTTGACAAATATACCATTCTTCATGGTTTCCATAATACTGTTAAAAAGTCCTATCAAAATCCAGGTGGCAGAAACCATAGTGCTCGAAAGGACGGCAAGTTCCGAAAGCGAGATGCTTCTAACCACCATCATTTTATAAGCGCCATACAGCAGTACCCCCTCGAAAATGATGGAAAAAGTAAAAACCACCTTGAGAACTTCTATGGGGATAAGCTTGGGTGCATATTTTTCGGAAATTCCAACTGTATTTTTTACAGCAGCATCATATTTCTCCTTTATCAGCCTGTAAACATGGGATAATCTTATTTCCTTTGCGTATTCTGCAAGATACATTACTCGGTTTACATACTGAAAAACCCTTTCATTGGGTATGCCCTCCTTATACCGTTTCAATATCAGCTTATTCATAATGCCGCCAAAAACAAAATTGCCGATTATAGGAAAAATCACGAATAACACAGCTACCTTATCGATATCATACATGGAATAGAATACTGCAGCTGTCGCAAAGAAGCCCGTCAATATACCCCACACATTTGTGACAACGCTTATGATCTTATCGGATGCGCCGTCAATAGCCATGGTATACTTATTATAGAACTCCGGATCTTCAAAGCAGCTTAGCTCAACATTTCTTGCCTTTTGATACAATTTTAGATAAAGCCCTTCATATATCCTCGTACCATGCAATGGAGATGTAACATTGTTTATATAGCTCCTGTATAGCCCTATTAAGGTAAAAGTCACTCCGCATAGCAAAATGAAAAGAAGGATACTTTGAAAACTCATCTTCTTTTCATAGGCATTGATGATATACCGCATAAAAATTGTACTGTAAAAAACCCATTCAAAATAACCCAGAATAGAAAGTATCAATGTATGCACTACATTGCTTTTACTAATCCCCCATACCATTTTCATGGCAAAAATGTTATTTTTTAATGATGCTAAATTCGATATTTCCTTTTGTTTTTTTCCCAATTAAATCACCCCTCAAACAAGAATAGCGGAATATATCATCAAGCCAAATTATTATAGCAGCGTAATGCTTTACACGTATAGGAACTTGCTGTTATTGTATCAGACGGTTTCCGCCGCAGGCAAGCGGGATTTTAGAAAAAATTAGAAAAAGGGAACCATAGGGTTCCATAGCGAACAAGATAAATTCGCTTTAGTTTTAAGTCATGAGCGAAGCGAATTTTCTTGGTAACGCCGTTTATTATTTTCCATTTTGAGTATTTACGTATAAATTCTACTATATATACCACGACTTTCGATGCTTTCGGAAAGCTTCTTGATAAGCTCTATATCTCCGGCTACAGGCTTATAAGCCTGAACGACTATCTGAATGGCAATATTGATACGCCTGCAGGCTGTATTCCAATTATTTTTACGTTTGACGACGGGACAGCCGGTCAATTCAACCTGATTGAGGAAAACGGGGCACTGACGGTGAACCCGCATTCCTCTGTAGGGGTTTTGGAGGAATTCAACAGAACTCATCCGGATTCTGGCGCAAAAGGCACCTTCTTTGTCAATTTTGGGGACCAAACCTTCAGTGGTGCGGGAACAGTGGCACAAAGGCTCGAGTACCTTATTGGCAAGGGCTTTGAACTTGGCAATCACACCTTTACGCACATCAATCTGAAGGAGACGAAATCTGCTGAGAAAATTCAGGAAGAAACCGGCGGCAACCAGAAAAAAATGGTTGAACTGATTCCCGACTAAGCCTTTACTGCCTTTTCACTTTCGTATGGCGCACCATCCGAGGATTTGACGCAATATGTGATCAAGGGTGAATTTGAGGGTGTAAAGTATGAGAATCGTGCTATAATGGAAGTAGGATGGGATCCGGCACCGTCTCCCTTCAGTGTCAAGTTTGATCCGCTTTCAACACACAGGGTCAGAGCATCCGGTATTACTTCGGTTGAAGCTGACCTTGCCTGGTGGCTCGACAACCTGAAACGCGACAAGCAATATATAAGAGATGGAAACGCTGCTACTGTGACCATACCAGAGTCCTGTGCAGAATATGTTGATGAGGGAAGGTTTGGCGGCAGAACGCTTGTGAAATACTGATCTGCCGGATTTGAAATCCCGCTTTACTTGTACAATATTGATAAATTACATGCACTACTGTAAAATTAAGCCAAGCAAAAGATGTGCGGAGGTGATAACAGATCTCAGATAAAGCTGATAAAAAGAAACCCCCTAACTACCTTAAAAACATAATAGTATGCATTGGTGGTGCTCGATACATCATTGCTGCTTTTTTCTCAAATATTTCAGAGGGCGCTTTCCTTACAGGACTTGCCATTATGAGCGGGAATCTGCTTGATGCGATATATGCTCATAACAAACCTGCTATGAATAGTGCTCTGATCATTTCAATGATTTTTGCAGTGGGTTTATTTACAAGTATCGCAATAAAAGACTATCTAATTGGCCTTTATCTTGAAAAAGGCCTTATAAATTTAAAGCAAAAAACGATTCAGATTCTTAATAATGCAAAATTGACATGGCTTGACAGGATGCATACAGGCGAACTCTCTTCACTAGTGACAAACGATCTAAATTCATTGAGCGGGGCGCTCAGACCAGTCCTTATCATTGGCATCTCATGGACTTTTGCGCAGTTTGTGTCTATCGGTTACATACTATATGTAAATCCCAATCTTACACTCATCATTTTTGCATTTGTTCCTCTGATTTCGCTTATACAGTGGCTCCTGGGCAAACATATCAAGAGTTTCAGACTTAAAAACCTTGAAGCTGTCGGAAACATGATGTCTGTAGCCAGTGACTGCTTTGGTTCTCATGAAACAGTAAAATCTCTTGGACTGGAAAAGGAAATGCTGAACAGGTTTGAGTCGGCACAGGAAAAGCAGGAGGTTGCAGCTGCAAACGAAATACGAATCGATGCACGTTTAACACCCTTTTCATTGCTGTGTGAATGGCTGCCACGTATTACACTGCTGGTAGCCGGGGGAAGAATGGTTCTCCAGGGTGAAATGAGTATAGGACAATTAATGGTATTTATGGCTTTAAGTTACCGTACTATTAAGGCTCTAAGCGGGTTGCCGGATTCATTTGCAGCCCTTCGCCGTTTGTCTGCGAGTTGTGTGCGAATTGCCCAGGTATGGGAAGTTCCGAAAGAACACAGCAATGGTGATGTTATCAAGCCAGTACAAAATACTCCCTTACTTTCGCTGGATCATGTTCGATTTTCATATAATTCTGATTTGGCAGAAACCCGCAGCTTGAATGATATTACGTTCAATGTGCATAATGGTGAGTTTATTGCCCTTGTGGGGGAAAGCGGATGCGGAAAGTCAACGATTCTAAAATTGATTGCTTCATTGTATGAACCAGCTGATGGGACGATCTGTTTTCAAGGCAATGATATCACGCGGTGGAGATTGGAAAGCCTGCGCAATAGAGTTGCTTATGTGACACAGGAAACCTTTCTTTTTGCCGGTTCCATTTACAAAAATATAACTTGCGGTAAAACAGACATCAATATTGAAAATATCAGGATGGCAGTTGAAGCTGCCGGTCTGTCCAGCTTTATAAATACCCTGCCTCAGGGTTTGGACACGCAGATTGGTGAGCGCGGCATCCATTTATCAGGAGGACAGCGGCAGCGAATTTCCATAGCGAGAGCCGTACTCACGAACTCAAACTTGCTGCTGCTTGATGAAGCAACCTCTGCGCTGGATAAGAGAACTGAAAACGAGGTCATCTCTTCATTATTATCACTCCCCCATAAACCAGCTATCATTATGGCGGCTCATAGATTATCCGCCATACGGAAAGCAGCCTGCATATATATTATTGATAAGGGATGCATAGCTGAGGCAGGTACACATGAGCAACTGAAAAATTCAGGTGGCATTTATGCAGGGATATTGTCAAATATCATGGAAGAAGAGGTGGAACATGCTTCCTGAAACATACGGACAGATTGTGAGATTGATTGGATATGCCGGTCGGTGGAAATTTCGTTATCTACTCGGAATAATCGGACAATCCTTGAATGTACTGCTTATTACATACCTTGGGGCTGATTTGTCAGGTATGATATTTAAAGCGATAGAACTCAAAAGCGAAATGATTCTCTATCATTCAATTGTGGAAATTCTTCCTTTGCTGTTAAGCATCATCTTTATTCAAAGCATTTCCAAGTATCTGTCTGAATGTGGATGTGTCATGGCTGTAGCCAATATACGCAGTCAGGTTCTTGACAGGATGCTGGGATCTTCACTTGATAAAGCAGGTGAGGAGCATAGCGGTGTCAAATTATCCTATTTGCTCAATGATGCCCCCACTTCCATGGAGGGTCTGGGTAAAGCTTTACAGATACCGCTCACTACAGTTTTTATGGGACTTGGCGGAATGATTTATGTAGTTGGCGTCGATGCTCGTATTGCGTTGATTACACTTGCACTAGGCATATTTACCCTTATATACAGTATCTTTTTTTCGTATCGGCTGCGTCAGTCCAGTGATAAGGTGCAGTATGCACTTGCTTTTGCAGGAGAGAGGCTGAAAAACCTGCTTGATGGTGCTGTGACAGCAAGAATCTACAACATGCGTGAAATGCTGGAGAACCGATATAATAAAGCTGCGGAGGATGCCAAAAATGCCGGGCTTCAATTTGCACGCGATTCTGCGCTGCTTGGTGGTTTGAACAATGCACAGTACCATATCGGTGAAAAGCTATTAGTTTTTGCTGCAGGTATGCTGTTGCTTGATGGAGTGCTCGATCTGCCGACACTGGTAAGTGTTTCGCAGATGGCAGGAGGAGTGGTCGGAGTATTCCATATATCAAGGATATTGCCCGATATACAGAAAAGCCTGGCTGCGGCTGAAAGGATTTTCAACTTTCTTGGCAGTACTGAAAATGTTTTGGCTGGTATTGAGGAAATTATTCCTGCCAATCACGATAAAGCGATTACTTTATCAAATGTATCCTTTTGCTATAATGAAAGGAATGCATTGCTGGAAAAGGTATCCTTCTCAATTCGCGCCGGAGAAATGGTAGCATTGGTTGGCGATAGCGGAAGCGGCAAAACAACGTTACTCCGCATAATGCAAGGTTTGTTGCTGCCACAAAGCGGAATAATAGAGGTTTTCGGGATAGATACACGAAATGCGCGATCAGCCTCTTTAATACAGAATATTTCTTTTGTCCCACAGGATGTAGTGCTGTTTCCTGGAACAATCGGGGAGAATATCATGCTTGGCTGTGAAAATGTGTCAGAACAGCAGATGATCCAGGCAGCTATGGATGCTAATGCCCATGAATTCATTATGGAAATGGATAACGGGTATATGACTTATGTGACGGAACGCGGATTATCCCTGTCGGGAGGTCAGCGACAGCGAATTGCCATGGCGCGTGCCTTTTTACGTAATGCCCCGGTTATTATATTTGATGAGGCTACTTCTGCTCTCGATCCGCAAAATGAAGAACTTTTCAAGCAATCCCTCCTTCGCAAAAAATCATCTCAAACATTTGTTGTGGTCACTCATAACCAGTCTGTGGCAGGCATTGCAGACAGGATCATTTATATATAAGTCATGAGGTTGATTTATGTTTTCGATCAATAAATTATGCAAAGAGTATAACCTTTCAAGAAGCACATTGTGAGTAATAAATCCTTAAAATTCTATTTACAGCCAGCTTATACTTTGATATGGTAAAATGGTTCAAGGCAGTGGAACATGTACCTGATACAACAGGTGAGGAGGCAGAGGCCTGAATGGAATTCAGAAAAGCAGTTGAGCCGGATGCGAACAGCATAATGGATATTATCCGACAGGCGCAGGATTATTTGAAAGCTCGTGGAATAAACCAATGGCAGAACAACTACCCAAATATTGATACTGTTATGAATGATATTCATAAAGACTGCGGTTACGTTCTGGTAAAGGACGACATTGTCGTTGGAACAATTTTGTGAAATTGCACCCAAGGAGTATACGAGAAATAGTGCTGGAAGAAGTTGAAA
>CAYGHY010000116.1:2095-9045 GCA_964349435.1 uncultured Oscillospiraceae bacterium | reverse complement strand
TTCAAAAAGTCAATACTTCGTCAGGTACGAGTCAATTTCCCACTGGCTGACTCTGGTTTTGTAATCAATGCATTCCTTCTTCTTGGCTTCCAGATATTTTACAAAAATATGCTCCCCGAGCACCTCTCTGATAAAGTCGCTTCCGCTCATTTCTGAAATTGCTTCATCGAGACTGCCTGGAATTTCCTCGATACCTTCTGCCAGTCTTTCATCATCTGTCATGTTGAATATGTTCTTGTTTGAAGGTGGAGGTGGCTGTATTTTATTTTCAATTCCATCAAGCCCTGCCGCCAGAACGGCTGCCAGTACAAGATAGGGATTGCAGCTGGGATCGGGGCATCTAAGCTCAAGCCTTGTTGCAGAGCCCTGAACGGCGGGCACCCTTATGAGCGGGCTCCTGTTCCTCGCAGACCAGGCAATATATACCGGCGCCTCATAGCCTGATACAAGCCTCTTATAAGAATTCACCAACGGGTTGGTCAATGCTGTCATTGCGCGCATGTTCTTCATCAGCCCGCCAATAAACCAGTAGGCCTCCTGGCTGAGCTGCAAAGGATCCTTTTCGTCAAAGAAAACATTCCTCCCGTTAACGTACAATGAATTGTTCACATGCATACCGGAGCCTGCTATACCATAAATAGGCTTAGGCATAAAGGTGGCATGCAGCCCGTGTCTTTGCGCTATAGTCTTTACCACCAGCTTGAAGGTAAGAATTGCATCGGCGGTGGTAAGAGCGTCATTATATTTGAAATCAATCTCATGCTGACCCGGAGCAACTTCATGGTGCGACGCCTCTACCTCAAAACCCATTTCATCCAGCGCCAGACACATATCCCTTCTGGCATTCTCACCAAGATCGACCGGGCCCAGGTCAAAATATCCCGCATTGTCATTGGTTACGATAGTCGGTTTGCCCTCACTGTCGGTAAGAAACAGAAAAAATTCGCATTCCGGGCCGACATTATATGTATCGTAGCCCATTTTTGCAGCCTTCTCCAGAGTTTTTTTAAGAACATATCTCGGATCTCCGGTGAAAGGCGTGTCGTCTGGATTGTAAACATCGCAGATCATTCTTGCCACCCTTCCCGACTGAGGTCTCCAGGGAAATACAACAAAAGTACCGATATCAGGCCTCAGGTACATGTCGGACTCCTCGATCCTGACAAAGCCTTCTATAGACGAACCATCAAACATGCATTTGTTATCAAGCGCCTTTTCCAGCTCGCCGACACTTATTGTCACATTCTTCAATGACCCGAATATGTCGGTGAACTGCAATCGTATAAATTTTACATCTTGCTCCTTTACAATTCTGATTACATCTTCTTTCGTGTACTTGAACATATACAACGCTCCTCTAAAATATAATTGTTATCAAATATAAAAAAACGCCTCAAACAAGGGTATCAAAAAACCCGTTCGAGAACGTCATTGTTCTTATTCATTATAACATATCGCAGCTAAACTGCAAGCTAAGGGTCGGCTGAAATATTACTTCCGATTCTTCTTGCCTCCAAACAATACCGCAAGCCCTATTCCAATCAGAACCGCGGGCACTATAAAGGGCTTAATGTTAAAGCTAAGCAGTCTGGTTGCTGAGAAAGAAATGAAAAAAATAACGGATAACCCGCCTAAAATCCCTATCGGTATCAGAAGACCTCTGTCCCTTGTTCCAAAAGCATAAAGCTCAAAAAGACCAAAGGCTACAGAAAATATATAAACAGGCCACATGATATCCCATCCGCCAAAAAGCATATTAATCTGGAACGCTACACCCAAAACAAGCAAAATACCGCCCGGTACAAGTATTCCAGGATCTCTTTTCCTTCCTGAGAAGAAATCCAGATGGAACACCGTCCCTGGCAGCAACAAGAATAAAGCCGGCCAGAAATTCGCAAAGAACATGCCTATATTAAAATTATTCCAAAAGGGCTTAATAATGTCCAGATTGCTTAAAAGGAACAATACCCCAAGTACAATAAGAATGCTTCCCAACACTTTACCCGTTTTATTCATAAAAATCCCCCCAAATATATATGCGCCGTATATTATATTATAATGTGAAAAGCATAAAATGTCTGAATGGAATTAATTACGGCTGCTCACATGTACTGCGCACTGTCAATACCAGTGTCCGCTGCAAAATTTTTATTGTCATTTCCCAGTTTCCACATTACATGACGAATCCCCGCCGCAACCAGATCGGCTATTTTCATCACAGTATGAAGTCTAGTATTCTGCAGAACAAGGAAATCCATAAAGCCTCCAAAGTTAACTATGCCGGTAATAAACATATTTCCCACCGGCGCAAGTTCCTTATTGACTCCGGAGCCCGGCTTAATAGGGCCTTCCCCGATTCCCACGCACCCTATATGATCCATCCTGCCCAGGCAAGCATCTATTGCAACAACAAAAGGTGTATCACAGTCAATAGGAATGCGTTTCATAATCTCTTCAAGATTTTTTGCATGTACAGGGTTTTCAAGATTACCATAAACATATACACTTTTATGCTTCAGACTTGCTATTTTATAACCGATAAGAGGACCAAGGCTGTCTCCCGTAGAACGGTCTGTTCCTATGCAAATGAAAACCACAGACCTGCAGCCCTCGCGCAAAGCCCTGCTGATATGTTTATGAAGCGCATCAGTAAAACATCTGAAGGCTGAGACGCTGTTTACATTTATATATTGCTGACTGATTGCTGCCCTGGAATACATAGCCAACTCCCGACACTGTTTCTATATATTATTTCCAGTGAGCACATTTTTATTACTGAATTTTTTATTGCCCAAACAAAATCGGACTGTTAAAACCCGTAACAACCCGGTCGATTCCAGACAGGTCCTTATATATTTTTATTCGGCTGAAGCTGCCGGACATCAGAGCAGCTACCTCCGCCGCCTGATCATAGCCAGTTTCAAAAGCCAGTATGCCGCCTTCTTTCAGAAAATTCGGCGCTTCTTTTATAATAGCCCTGTAAAAGTGCATTCCATCCATGCCGCCATCCAGCGCTTCTACAGGCTCATAACACCTGACCTCCCTCTGCAATCCTTTTATATCATTCGTCGGGATATATGGCGGGTTGGAAACAATCACGTCAAATTTGTCCCTTGCCAATTCTTCAAACAAATTGCTTTTTATAAATCGGACTCGGTCCGCCACTCCATTAACCCATGCATTCCTCTGCGCAACGGCTATGGCATCTGGCATCTTGTCCACAGCAGTCGCCATATATTCTGGCAAGTAGTAGGCCAAACTCACGGCAATACAGCCCGAGCCAGTTCCAATATCAAGTATTGAAGGTGCGCAATTATGTTTGGCGGGCATGGTCTGACTGCCTTCATGCCTGTCATGTACCTCTGTTAAATCTTCAGGCTTCCTGCACAGGTTTATCACCGTTTCTACCAGCAGCTCGGTTTCCTGCCTCGGAACCAGTACGCTCCGGCCGACTTCAAAAGGAAGCGACATGAACTCCTGCATGCCTGTAAGGTATTGCAGCGGAACACCTTCGGCACGGCTCTCCAGCATGGAAAAATAGTTTTCAAGCGTTTCCCTGTCAAGCTCATCACTGCCATGCGAATACAGGAAAGCTCGATCACGATGCGCCACAAAACAAAGCAGAACCCCGGCATCCTTCGCCGGGGCTTCATTACCCGCCTTCCTTAACATTTCAATGCCTTTTTTATAAGCTTCATTCAAAGTCATCAACTCAAAACTCCAGCCTCTTAATTACCACTTGTCTGAATCATTGTCCACAAGTACATTTTTTAGAGCTGCCAAGGCTACTTCAATCTGAGAATCATCCGGCTCGCTGGTCGTAAAATACTGAAACAGCATTCCAGGCGCACTTATGGCCTTCATCACCGGCCAGTCCGTGTGTCTGCCGGAAAATTTCAATATTTCATATGCCACTCCCGCCACCAAAGGAATCAGGATGATACGCAGCAGCGCATTTATAATCGGATTATACCAACCAACGAACGAGAAAATAATGATACTGACAATCATGACCAGAAAAAGAAAAGAGGTGCCGCATCGCGGGTGCTTGGTGGAATATTTTCTTACACTCTCCACCGTCAGTTCATCTCCGTGCTCGTAACAATGAATCGTTTTGTGTTCAGCGCCGTGATACTGCCAAACTCTTTTAATATCATCCAGTAATGTGACAAGGCGTATATATGCAAAAAACAGAATAGTCCTGATAAGACCCTCAAAAAGATTGTAATAAACCACACCTGCGCCAGCTTTGCTTATATTCAGCAGACTGGCCAGGAAGTTCGGCAGGATAATGAAAAGACCAATACTGAAAGCCAGTGAAAAAACGACGGATATATAAATCAGCGCATCCTTACCTTTATCCTTGAATAACCTCTCTATGAATGCATCGAACTTTGAGGGCTTTTGCTCCGCATCCTCTTCCAATTCAACTATATCGGCAGAATACATTAAAGCTCGAACACCCACTATCATCTGCCTGAACAAATTCACGCCTCCACGGATAAACGGCACTTTTGTTATAAGTGTTTTTTTGGGAACCGGTTTTTTATCCAGTATAATTTCGCCATCCGGCTTCCGAACTGCGATAGCGATGTTTTCAGGTCCCACCATTAGCAGTCCTTCCAATAGCGCTTGACCGCCTATCGTTGTTTTTTTCATTATGCTCTCCTCTATACCATCAGTTTTCTAAATTTAATGCAAAAAAGACGAAGGACAACAAGTTTTTGTCTGTATCAAATCACTTCTGCAACTTTTATAGGTTAAAATTAAAGGCTGAATCATTCTTCAGCCTTTAGTGTAACACCTTTATGCACATTTTTCAAACTTCTTTTGTCATGAAACAACAAGTATTCTATTCGCGGTCGTCCACGATACCGAATTTTTTCTTAAATTTTTCCACGCGTCCTCCGGTATCAACTAGCTTCTGCTTGCCTGTAAAGAACGGATGGCATTTGGAGCATATTTCAACATGCAGGTTCTTCTTTGTGGAACCTGTAGTGAATGTCTCGCCGCAAGCGCATTTTACACTTGTTTCTGTGTACTTTGGATGGATATTTTCCTTCATGGTTTTTTCACCTTCCTTCGCCCTTCTGCAAAATAGTTTGTTGCCATTCTGCTCACGCAATAAGGCAAAAAGAATTCTAACATATATTGCCGCAGTAATCAAGTATTACTTATCTACAAATGATTTATTAATACTGTTGACAAAATCTTCATTGGTCTTAGTCTTTGTCAGATTATTCAATATCATTTCCGTCACATCCGAGGTGCCCAGATTGCTCATGGCCTTTCTGATAGCCCATATACTATCCATTTCCTTCTGGTTAAGCAGCAAATCTTCCCTCCTGGTGCCGGACTTGTTTATGTCGATAGCAGGGAAAATGCGTTTTTCGGACAGTTTCCTGTCGAGATGTATTTCCATGTTGCCCGTTCCCTTAAATTCTTCAAAAATAACATCATCCATACGGCTGCCTGTCTCAATCAAAGCAGTTGCAATGATTG
The DNA here is from genome assembly GCA_964349435.1 of uncultured Oscillospiraceae bacterium. Classification (GTDB taxonomy): domain Bacteria; phylum Bacillota; class Clostridia; order Acetivibrionales; family DTU013; genus CAYGHY01. The sequence goes on along the minus strand of CAYGHY010000116.1, from coordinate 3,543 downwards.
TAAGGCTGCCGCCAAACTCGATGTTGCGCGCCGATCCAAAGAACCTCTTGGGGCTGTGCAATGCACCCGGATCCAGACCGCCCGAAAGTGTTCTTCCTGTCGGCGGAATAGTAAGGTTGTAGGCTCGGGCGAGTCTTGTTATACTATCTAGGAGTATTACCACATCCTTCTTGTGTTCAACAAGCCTCTGCGCCCTTTCAAGAACCATTTCCGCCACCTTGATATGATGCTCGGGAACTCTGTCAAAGGTAGAATAAATGATTTCACCCTTTATGGAGCGCTGCATGTCGGTTACTTCCTCAGGTCTCTCATCAATAAGAAGAACGATCAGCTCTATCTCCGGGAAATTGGTGGTTATGGCATTTGCAATTTTTTTAAGAAGTATTGTTTTTCCAGCTTTCGGAGGCGAGACAATCATACCCCTCTGGCCTCTTCCGATGGGAGCTATCAAGTCGATAAGCCTCGTGGAAATCTCTCTGGGCGTAGTTTCGAGTGTAATGCGGTTTTCAGGAAATATCGGAGTCAGATTCTCGAAAGCAATCCTTTTAGACACTATGTCAGGTGTATCTCCATTCACTGTCAGAACATAGAGCAGAGCCTGAAACTTTTCACCTTCTTTTGGTATCCTTCCCTTACCCTTTACCTTGTCTCCTGTCTTCAGCCCAAATCTCCTTATCTGAGAAGGGGACACGTAGACATCTTTGGTTCCGGACAGGAAGTTGTCGCTTCTAAGAAAGCCGTATCCATCAGGCAATACCTCAAGGACGCCTTCTACAGGGTCATCGCTTTCAATTTTCTCTCCGCCGTTTTGCTGATATTGTCTGTTTTCCTGTTGAACACCCCAGTTTTCTCTTTTCTGTTGCTCATAGGGTTTGTAAACTGGTCTTTCTTCAGCCCTTAAAGCTTCTTCACTTCTTCCGTTTTCTATCCTTACATTTTCTGTTCTAACATTGTCAGTTTTTATCGCTCCCTCTGCTTCCGTTTTGGCTTGGAGCGGTATTTCCGCATTTGCCGTTTTTCCCTCCTGCTGCCTGAACCCCGTAGTTCTTAGCCGTTCCACCTTATGCTTCTGCAGCTCGTTTGTTCTGTTGTATCTAGGCTTATAGTTGCTCTGTCCAATATTCGTCCCCGAAATGTGTCTTCTGGGAGGCACAACTGCTATTTCCGGCTCTATTACGGCTTCTCCTGCTCCCGAAGCTTTGGGCGGAGCTTCATCACTTTTTGCTTCTTTTTTTGTATGTGTTTCTTTTTTTACCTTCTCTTTTTCTGTGTATTCTTCTGCCGGCTTTTCCAACATTTCATCCGGCTGCACATCTATAGACGCTTTCACGGGCTCTTTAGCGCTTGTCTGCTGTTCACTGCCCGCGGTTTTTTGAATATTGTCCTTCATATCGCCGGTAACCTTTTTAGGTCTGCCTCTTTTAGACTTTCTCAGCACTGCCTCTTCT
>CAYGHY010000116.1:0-1995 GCA_964349435.1 uncultured Oscillospiraceae bacterium | reverse complement strand
TTTTGGCCGCCTTCATCCCTATTCCAGGAGCAAGTTCACTACGGTTATCGGTTAGCTGCTTATTAGCCGTATTGAAGCTGATATTGAAATGTTTCACCGGCAGCCTATTTCCCAATCTTTTCACCTGAATGCTTGGATAAAAGATTTTTCCTGTTTTTTACATCATATTGATAATTGTTTTCAGTAATGAGTATCTGGCTCATCATCAGAAGGTCCTTCAAGTCTTTGTTTTTAGCTGCATGAATTTTTATATTGCACCCGCATTTCTCACATATCAACAATATGCAATCCGACAGCAGCACCAATTCTATTTTTGCACTTCCACATTTACAGTACAGGTTGCCTTTGAGCGCTATATCGTGTATATGGTTCAGCATATCAAACATTACCTGGGTATTTTGAAAATAGCTTTCATACCCGTACATATCTATAAGCTCGTCTAGCTCTTCTTCTATACAGTCCACCTTTTTGCGCACAACCTCATCCCTGCCGATGAAACATATCTGCATTCCAATTTCAGGACAATTGAAAATACCCGGATTGTTCAATAAAACACTCTTATTTGAAAGCAGGCAGGTATGCTCATTCCCACAACCAATACATGGAATATTCACCAATAAACTATTTTCACCCTCCTGCTTTATTATTATACATGACTTCTTGCAGCGGCATGATAATCTGTAAAACTTTTTATAAAATAATCTAAACAGCGAGATGTTGAAGAATTCAAAACTCCCGCAGGAAGTACATTTGTATGCTATAGTGATATTTGTATCTATTAGCATTTTTCCCACCTCACTTAATAATATTCGCTATTTATAAAAGAAATCCTGCTTATTTACAGTGTGCGTTTTCTGAAACCACCCTCTCAAAAAACCATCATAAGTGAATAGCTCAGATATTTTTATACTGCTCCCTCTCTTAATTCGGTGGCAAAGGTTTATATTGTACGTATTTGTCGAAGTATGTTATTATTTAGATGTACAATTGGCTCAGGTTTTACACCCTTTTTTAAGTCATGAGCGAAGCGAATATTCTTGACGGAGGTTAAAATGAGACATCTGTTTATACTGAATCCGGTAGCCGGCAAGGGCAAGGCCATGGGACTTTTACCTAAAATAAAAGAGTATTGCGAAAGCAACGGCCATGACTATAAGATAGCAGTCACCGAGTATCCCGGACATGCCACAGAAATAGCCAGGACAAGCAGTGCAGCCCAGTCTCTGAGGATCTATTCCGTAGGGGGCGACGGAACGCTCAACGAGGTGCTTAATGGTATGGCAGGCAGCGGAAGCAGCCTGGCATCTGTACCATGCGGTTCCGGCAATGATTTTATAAGGAGCATTGTCGGGACAGATATCCCCAAAAATATGATAGAGGCAAATATAAAAGGTACCGAGCGGCTTATTGACTATGCCAGTATCAATGATAAGTATTTTATAAACATAGCCTCTCTTGGCTTCGATGCAGAGGTAGCATATCAGAGCTGCCGCTATAAGAAGCTTCCCTTTGTAACAGGTGAGTTGTCCTACGTACTTGGAATTTTCACTTCCATTATAGGATGCAAACACCACCGTATGGAAATTATAGTAGATGGCGCCTTAACCTCCGGTAAATCCCTGCTTGTAGCAGTGGGAAATGGCAAATACTATGGCGGCGGCATGCAGGCTCTGCCTGATGCGGAAATCGATGACGGCCTATTTGATATATGTCGTGTTGAAGAAATGAATCGGATAAAAATACTCAGACTGTTTCCCAAATACATGAAAGGTCAGCACGCATCTTTAGAGGGCGTACATCTTTCCCGCGGCAAAAAGGTTGAAATAACTGTGGACAAACCTATCCCCATGAACCTGGACGGAGAGATAATTTTAGCTCAAAAGGCTACCTTTGAAATGTTCCCAAAGAGTCTCCCCTTTATCTTCCCCGTCCAGGGATAGACAAGAAAATTCGCTTCGCTCATGACTTAAAACCAAAGCGAATTTATCTTGTTCG
>CAYGHY010000115.1:0-9050 GCA_964349435.1 uncultured Oscillospiraceae bacterium | reverse complement strand
CCTTCCGGAGATGAGACAGATTCTTATGATATTATTATGGTTAAATGGTATCCTGATTTAAGCAGTTCAAACCTTTATTTGTATGTGGAAAGGACTGGTACCAAAGATAAAAGTAATAACAGCAAAGATAATGATGCCAAAGATAATAACGGTAAAGTCGAAAACAGCGAGGATAATAACGTCAGAAAAAACGACGATCGATATGATGACAATTATAATCCAAATACAACGGAGGATGCTGAGGTATATAATGATGCGGTGAAAAATTTGTTTGATTTGAGTTTTAATTTCAAGTTCTGGTATCTGTCGGCTAACTTTGGCAGCGAGCTTGGTGACAGGCACGCATATGTATTATACCATCCGCCGAGCAGAAGAGTGATAGTAATGCTGTTTGATGAAAAGTACCGTTATCTTTGGAGTGCTAACGGAAAATGGGGTGATGATAAGGACAACGCGAAAAAAATCGAGTTCTTTATTCCGTTATCTTACTTAACCATTTCCGCTCAACACGGATATAAGGTTGATTTTTCATATACAAGCCGCAATGATAGGGTTCCTGATAACGGCGTAATAACAATTGCTACAATAAGTTCCTTCCCATTGATTTCCGCCGTTATTGTAACGCTTATGGCATTATTGGGTTATATGCTTTTCAGCAAAAGTAAAGGGAAGTATTTGAATAAAGGGGCTTGAGGATGTTTTTGCCAATTATTCTGTTCATTATATGGATTTTATTATTGCTTTTGCTCACAAAGCTAAGGCTGCGGTTTTTTGTTTTCATTCTTGGCTGTGTCGGTTTATTCTGTTTTATGATGTACCTTGGTAAAGACACTGCCGAACAGTACCTTGAATATGCGGTAACTTATTGTATTTGGATTATTGCTAATGCTACAAAGCTATTTCACGCATTCCCGGATTATTCTATGGTAACATCCTATTACATGTCGGAGGCCATATCATTCTTTATTGACTACGAATGCTCGGGCTTTATAGAGATACTGGTATATATCAGCCTGCTTTCTTTTTACCCTGTTTACAGACTTAAGAGAAAATTGCTTCTGGCATTTATTGGAACATTGTATATATTCATTTCAAATATAATAAGGGTATTTACCATATGCACTATAATTAAATACTTCGGTCCCAATCTGTTTTTTTTCAGCCACACTGTTTTCGCAAGAGTGCTGTTTTTTAGTCTGATGGTGGGACTTTATTATGTTGTTTTTACCAAGCCGCATATTTTAAAGCAGAAAGTAGGAAATATGACTTATGGTGTATAATAAGTATTTCCAGCAATTAATATATTGGGGTGTTTGGCTCATTATACCTCTCTTGTGGGAGATACTTATCGGCTTTTTTAGCGCAGCGGCTGTTTTCATCAGGCATTACTTTAGAAAGCAGGCGCGTACACTTGATTACTTTCCGAGAATCACGATACTAATACCTGTCTATAATTCCGAAACCACTCTGGGAATGTGTCTCAAATCTGTTTTAGAGCAGGAATATCCGAAAGAAAGCCTTGAGGTTATGCTAATAGATAATGGCAGTAAAGACAAAAGTTTTGATATTTTTATGGAATTCCAGGCTAGAAATTCTAAAATAAATATGTGGTGGTTCAGATCCGAACAGGGTAAATCAAAAGCGCTGAATAAGGGATTGTTTGGCAGCAGCGGGAAGTACATTGTGAATATCGACAGCGATGGTTGTCTTGACAAATTTGCATTAAGAAACATAGTCGAAAGATTTGAAAGCAATCCCGAAATAACCTGCATGACCGGAGTTGTGCTTATTAACCCGGATATGATTGAAAACTCAAAAAGTGTTATGTTAAAAGCAGTAAGAATTTGTGAATTGACGGAGTATGTTGAATCATTTCTGGTAGGACGGAATTTCCAGTCAATTTTTAATTCAATATATACTTTGGCGGGCGCATTTTCTTGTTTCAGACGAGACGTAATTCTTAAAACACAAATGTACAATTCCGAAACACTTGGTGAGGATGCCCATATGACCTTCCAGATAAAAAGTTTTGTCGGAGGCAAGATAGAATTATGTGAAAATGCATTTTTTTATACGGATCCGCTGGAAAATCTGAATAAAATATATACTCAAAGACAGAGATGGCAGAGGGCTGAACTCGAGGTTGCAAGCTTGTTTGTAAAACAGCATATAGGAGGCGTTATTGATTTTATTACAAAACCTGCCGTAAGGAGACTTGTATCTGACCATACACTCGCATTTCCAAGGCTTATATGGTTTTTTGGCATGATATATCTATACTTTATAAATTATCCACTAAGTCTGCTTATTGGCGCAAATCTTTTGCTGTATTTTGCATATGTTTTAAACGCCTTTTGCTGCATGTTAACTGCAAGGTTGTATCTGAAAAAGCAGAGATATATGAAAAACTACTTGACTAAACACTGGTATTTCTGTTTTCTGCTTCCAATTTACCGATTCATTATTTTCTGGGTAAGAATGGCGGGGATTATTAATAGCATTACCACAGAATCCCAGTGGCGTACAAAAGGCTTCAGAGAAGAAATCAAATCTGTCAGGGACGGAATAGGCCGGGAATTTAAAGCCAGATTGGGCTTTTTGTATATGCTTAAAAAATTCATCAATAAAGAATAGCACTGGAAATGCCCGCCTGCCAGAATTCGGGAACTGTGGCCGGAACACCATCATTAACTCGTAAATTCTTTTATCTTTAATATTGAAGGTCGGTTAATACTATCATTGCACGCTATGACAATTAGCGCTATCTATGTTAGAATAGGTAATGCAATATTATTAGATAAAGGATGATGCAAACTTATGATTTCTACCACCGGCATTTCCCTGAGATTCGGAGAACGTGTGCTATTTGATGATGTGAATATTAAATTTACTCCTGGTAACTGCTATGGGCTGATTGGAGCCAACGGTTCCGGCAAATCTACTTTTTTAAAGATACTGTCCGGTGAAATGGAAGCCAACAGCGGAGAGGTTAATATAGATCCAAACAAAAGGCTGACGGTACTCAAACAGAATCATTTTGAATTTGACGAATACGAAGTTCTGAAAACAGTAATGATGGGCCACAAAAGGCTATGTGATATTATTGATGAGAAGGAGCTGCTCTATAGCAAAACAGAATTCACAGAAGAGGATGGTGTCAGAATATCTGAACTGGAAACGGAATTCTCCGAACTCAACGGCTGGGAGGCTGAATCCGAAGCTGCTACACTTCTTAACGGCCTTGATATAGGAGAAAAACTCCACAACAAACGGATGAGAGATCTGGATGGCAGCATCAAGGTAAGAGTTCTGCTGGCCCAGGCTCTTTTTGGCGCACCAGACATTCTGCTGATGGACGAACCCACAAACCATCTGGACATAGCCTCAATCATCTGGCTGGAAAATTTCCTGTACAATTTTGACAATATTGTTATTGTCGTGTCCCACGACAGACATTTCATGAATAAGGTTTGCACACAGATTGCAGATATTGATTACGGCAAAATTCAACTATATGCCGGCAACTATGATTTCTGGTATGAATCAAGTCAGCTTGCACTTCAGCAGGCGAAGGACATGAACAGGAAAACTGAAACGAAAATGAAGGAACTGCAGGAATTTATACAACGTTTCAGCGCCAATGCTTCAAAATCCAAGCAGGCCACCTCTCGTAAAAGGTTGCTGGAGAAGCTGGTTCTTGATGACATCAAGCCCTCCTCCCGCAAGTATCCCTTTGTAGATTTTAAACCTGACAGAGAAGTGGGCAATGACCTTTTGGCAGTGAACAGTATCACAAAGGAAATTGATGGCGTGAAGGTGCTTGATAATATCAGTTTTACGGTCAACAAAGGTGACAAGGTAGCTTTTATCGGTCCCAACGGACTTGAAAAAACCATGCTTTTTAAAATACTTATGGATGAAATTGAAGCAGATAGTGGGAACTTCAAGTGGGGCATCACGACCTCTCGCGCATATTTCCCCAAGGATAGTTCAGCCTTTTTTGATGGCATAGATCTGACATTGGTGGAATGGCTCAGGCAGTTTTCAAAGGAGCCTGCCGAAACCTTTCTCCGGGGCTGGCTTGGCAGGATGCTCTTTTCAGGCGAAGAGGCAATGAAAAAAGCAAGTGTTATTTCCGGTGGCGAAAGGGTGCGCTGCTTGTTGTCAAAAATGATGCTGTCCGGCGCCAATACGCTGCTGTTTGATGAACCTACCAACCATCTGGATCTGGAGTCTATCACAGCCCTCAACAACGGACTGATAAACTTCAAGGGCACCATCCTTTTTGTATCCCATGACCATCAGTTCGTGCAAACCGTCGCAACCAGGGTGATGGAAATTACTCCAAAGGGATTGATTAACAAGCAGATGACCTTTGATGAATACCTGGAAAGCGATGAAATTCAAGCACTTAGAAAGGAAATGTACAGCTATATATAATGAAAAAAAGATTTGGTAAGGCAAGTTTTTTCACCTATATTACCTTAAGAGCGGTTGAAAAAATCTTATTCATTCCTTATCCAAAATCATTTTTTCAACTTATCCTACTCCTTTACCCCTCCTAATGTAAGACCCGATACAAAATACTTTTGTAGGAACGGGTACACAACTAAAATCGGGAGCGTCGCAACAATAGTCATGGTAGCCCTTATTGATTGCGGCGTAATGGTTTGCATTTCCGTCTGACCAGCAGTATAATCCGGGTTTACGGAACCGCTGAGGTTTTGTGTGGCCGATCTCAGCTTCTTCATAAGCTCATACTGCAGAGTGCTCAAGTTCTGATTTGATGAAGCATACAAGTATGTGTCAAACCAGGAGTTCCAGTGCCATACTGCTATATATAAAGCTACGGTGGCTAATGCAGGCTTTGCCAGCGGTATGATAATGCTGATTAAAATTTTCAAGTCACCGGCACCGTCAATCTTTGCAGATTCGGAAAGGCTATCGGGCAAACCCTCTATGAATGTTCTGATAATAATTACATTCATTGCGTAAAGCAATGTTGGAATTATGTAAACTTCAAACTTGTTTATTAACCCAAGATACTTAAACAACATATATACTGGAATAACACCTGCATTAAAGTACATAGTAACTACAAGAAATTTAGTAAGCGCCTTCCGGTATAAAAATTCCCTTTTACTCAGTATGTACGCAAGCAGTGTGGTTGCAGTCAACGAGGTAAACGTTCCGAGCACTGTTCTGGAGACCGACACCAGTGAAGCAAAGTAAATTTCCCGTGTTGACAAGATATTCTTGTAATTGTATAAAGTAAATTCCCTTGGCAGGAAGTATATGCCTCCTCTATTGCTATCCATCGCATCATTAAGTGAAATCGCAATCACATTGATGAACGGATAAATTGTAACTATAAAAAGGAGAATAAGTGAAATATATATGTAGATGTCAAACACTAGATCCGAAACATTTTTTTTCCTAGTATAAACAGACACTCAGGTTCCCTCTTTTCTAAAAAAGTCTATCCTCGCCCATCTTTTTGATAACCCAGTTGGCAGTAACCAGCAGAGTTATGCTGACAATCGTTTTGAACATGCCTGCCGCAGTAGCAAAGGAATATCTTCCCATAGCTATTCCGAATCTTATCACGAATAAGTCTAAAACCTCGTAGACATTTGCCACCAAGGGATTACCGAGCAGCATTTGCTGTTCGAAGCCTGTGTTCAATATGTTTCCGCAGCTCATAATCAAAAGTATCTTGATTATTGGGGATATCCCGGGAAGAGTAATAGAGAAGATCCTCTTGATTCTTCCGGCACCATCAATACTTGCTGCCTCATAAAGCTCTTGCGGGATTGAGGTCATTGCCGCAAGGTAAATTATTGCATTCCACCCCACATTTTTCCATACATTCGTAGCGGCAATCACAAGCCAGAACAGTTTCTCCTCCCCAAGCCACAGAACCGGCTCCTTCAAAATTCCGACAGCGGTAAGTACGGCATTAACTGCCCCTCCGTCACTCGACAATGTAACCATAACTATATTTGCCGCAACCGCCCAAGAAACAAAATACGGAAGATAAGAAACGGTTTGAATTGTCCTCTTAAAGTATGCATTTCTAACCTCATTTAAAATTATAGCGAGCAATATAGATGACAAAAAACTAAAAGACATATTGATTAAGCTCATCGCAAGAGTATTGCGCAGAACTTGGTAGAAGGTTGCTTCCGAAAACAGAACGCCAAAATGCAGCACACCAGCCCATGCAGATTTAAAGAGCCCAAGGTGCGGCTTGAAATTTTGGAATGCCATAAGCCAGCCTACCGTCGGCAGGTAATAAAAAACAAATATGTATATGACGAAAGGCATAGAAAGAAATAGAAGGCTTCTTTGAGTTCTGAATGCTTTCGTAAGCCTGCTTTCACTTTTTGCCGTACGAACTGTGTAACCTTTTCCTTTTACAGCAATTTCGGCTTTTTGATTCATTAGAGTTATCCTTTTATTATTTTATTATTGGGAGCATAAACGATTCACATACTGTTTCATTCATGCCCCCAATGCTTGCTTCTTATTCACCAAACTAGTTGACGCAGCCCGGTATTACTTCCACTTGTTAACTCTATCCATTATACCTTTATTGATGAATTCAATATAAGCTTCTCTGCCGGTTTTGTTCATTTTGTCCACATATTCTGTCCATGTGGCATCAAACTGTCCGTCCTTTGCCATAATCAAGCGAGGCAGGTAAATTTTCTGGGTATCGGACATCTTGGTGTTTGCAATTTTCGCCGGAGAGTCGTCAGGCATAGGAATATCCCACGCAACACCCCAAATCTTGGCTTTTGAGAGCTTGAAGAAATCAGTAAGGGTTTTCAGTTTGTAGGCATTTAACACCTCTTTTTCAGCATCCTGATATCCAATCATAACCTCATCAGGATCTGCGCTGGGGTTCCGGGTATTGCCATCAGGCATTTTCTCGTCATCTACGCCTCTCGGCCAAGGATATTCGAATTCGCCCATGCCTATACTAGCCCTGAATTCCGGATCTCTAACTTTCTCTCTCATTTCCGGAGTTCTGTAGAATTTGCCATTTGCATCCACCGCATAGGTTTCATCCTTGAAGCCCCACCTGTTTATAACCTGTGCTTCGTCGGTACAGATAAAATCTATGAATTGCATTGCTCTTTCGGGATTTTTATTATTTATTGAAATGCTTATTCCGTCTCTTACACCGAAGGAGCCCTGATAATTATACTGCTCCTGCACGCCCTGATCAAATACTATGGGTAGGCCCACGAAAAGCCTGTCGCCCATGCCTGCCTTCAGAAGAGCGTCATTTGCGGGCTGCATCTGCCACTGCTGATCATACATGCCAAGAACCCTGCCTGATGAAAGCCTTGCTATGTACTGATCATAGTTGACTACAAAGGATTCTCTGTCTATCAGACCAGCCTTGAACACATCGTTCAACTTCTTGTAATACCTTTTGGATTCCTCCATAGTTGAAAATTCCTGTGCCTGGTAGGTCTGGTCATTAACTATAACACCGCCGTCATTTGGATAACCCATCAGATAGCTGGGGGGATTGGCAACAGTGAAGAATCTCCACGAATCCGTGCACATTTCAAAGCCAATAGTCTTTTTGCCGTCAATTTGCGGGTACTTTTTATAGTAATTGATTAGCAAATCGAAATACTCATCCATTGTTTTGGGCAAGGGCCAGTTGAATTCCTTCAGAACAGCTTTAGATATCCACAACGCCGATGCTGGGCGCTGGATCGGTGAGCTCTCTCTGTAAGGAGCTATAAAATATATTTTGCCATCGTCTTTTTTAAGTTTCTTCAGGTTGATTTCGCCATAAAGCTTCTTTATGTTTGCCCCATGCTTTTCAATCAGATCATCCATGGGTACAGCTGCTCCGGCATCTACAAACTTTTGCTGCGCTTCATGTCCGTAAATGAAATCCGGGTAGTCCCCAGACGAAATCATTACACCTACTTTTGTATTAAGGTCGCCAACAAGCCTCTCGGTTTTCAATGTAACGCCTGTTTTTTCCTCATACCATTTCTGTGTCTTGTTACCGTCTTCCGGTATCTGTCCACCGCCTATGAAGCCGTTGAAGTAAGTGAAAGTGATTGGCTCCGGCTTTTGCTCGACAGCAGCCTCAGTTGTTTCCGTAGCCGTTGCCACTGTGGTGGCAGGCGTGTCAACCGGTTCTTCCTTCTGACCGCCACAGCCGGCAGACAATGAGACCAGCATAGCGACTGCAATAAGTAATACCAAGAGTTTTCTAACCATTCTTGTGTGCCTCCTTACTTATATTTTTTTATTTGGCTCCGCAATATACTAAAGATGCAAGCTTTCACTTGCTCCAGCGGAACCATTATGTACATTCTATCACTATGCTTTCTCAAATTCACCCGACAAAACTCAGATTAATAACCAATAATCTTCTCATTTACAGATTAAAAAATTGGTTTTCTTTAATGCAACATGTCTTTTTATATGCTAAAATAAAAACAATGAGGTGTACTTCTTATATGAAGAGCAAAGGTAAAATTGTATGGGGACTGGATAATATCAGCGTGGGGAAGAAGCTGCTGATAATGTATGTTCTGTGCGTACTTATCCCTATATTGTCTATCAACCTGATACTATACAGTTCAATCGTAAAATGGGTAAGCATGCAGGAGATGAACAGAGTTAACGCATGTGTCGATAATGCAAAGGCGAGCATAGCAAAATTTCTGGAGAATTGTGTAAGTGTGGCAATTATGCTGTCGTCTGACATAACCTTTAGCGACATGATGGATAAGGATTATCCCGAGCCGCTCGAGTATGTCGATGATTACAGGCTGTACCTGGGAAATGCATTGTCAAAATATATTCCTTCATATCCTCAGATACAAACCATAACGTTGTATACAGACAACCCCACTATCGTGGAGGGAGGCAATTATTCCGGAATTGATGACAGTATAAGGGAAACGGAGTGGTTTAAAAATATCCTTTTGCGAAGCAGAAGCATTTTACTTTATACAGATTCGCAGAGTGGCGGAACAAATAGCTTTAGCCTCATAAAAAGCCTGAAC
>CAYGHY010000114.1:0-9226 GCA_964349435.1 uncultured Oscillospiraceae bacterium | reverse complement strand
ATTGAACCGAATGTGTCGCCCCGCAAGCGATAGTGAAGAAACTAAACTGCATAATGCAGAAATTATGTTACGAAGAGCATTATCTGCGAGTACAATAGTGTCATATTCTGATTATGAAGTGTTTGGGCAGGAAGCTGACATCACTATTGTGTTTGATCGTGGAAACAATTCTGAAGATAATATCGATTTGCTTGTATCTGAGGCGAACGCTTTTCACTATGTTGGCGGTTTGACCCAAAGTCAGTGCAAATATCTTATGGATATACCCAAAATCGAATTTCAACCTCTCAAAGGAGAAGAATTCAGGGAAACAAGCGCATACAGGACAAAGGGGAATGTCTTTGGACGGGAACATACTCTTGTGGTCGCCGATAACCCAGAACTCAGGGAAGGGCAACTGCAGGGAATCCGTATCAGCATGGAAAAATGCCAGAGTAAATTGGCACAATTACAGGAACGTCTTGCAGGATGGAACCTTGGACTTCTAATAAAAGGTAAAAAACCAACAAAAGAAAGTGTGGAGAAAAACATTAAGGAAATCCTTAAACCACAATGGATGGATGATCTATTTAAAATAACAGTCCTTTCATCAGCAAAATACCCTCAAATATCTATTGAGCCAAGATATGATCAATTGGCTATTATTAAGGATAAATATCTTGGGAAAAGTGTTCTTTTCACAGATCAGGAAGAATGGAGCAACGAACAAATTGTTGGTTCATATCGATCTGCATGGCATGTTGAGACCGCGTTTAGATTAATGAAAAACACAAAGCACCTTACTGTCCGTCCTATGTGGCACTGGACAAATCAAAAAATCGAAGTACATATTTTTATATGCATATTGGCTTTTCGATTATGCAGTTTGTTGCATAAAGAGCTGAAATTAAAAGGAGTTGACGTAAGTATAAATGAAATGCTCAATAAATTATCTGAAAAGAAGCAGGTTATGAATGTTTACAAAAAAGGCAAAGGGACCACCATTTCATATTCCTTAACACTTGAGGATGATATTGTTGAAAAAATTGTAGAATCTCAGAGACTTGACGCCTATAAATTGAGTTAGGTAAATTGTTTAAACCCGTATATTCATTGATAATAGTGGATTATACGGGTTTTTTAAAATTAATTCGTAAACTACCGTTAGTCTGTGCAATAGAGGTGGTATATTTTAATGGAATTGAAGTACGGCGATTATACCTTAAGCTTTAAAAATGGTGGTCTTGAAGTTGTTAAGGATAGTAAGCTTCTACATTTTAACAAGCAGACTATGTTCGCTAAAGTGAAGACTATGTTTGCTGTCAGCGAATTTTACGATAACGCCTATCATGACATTATTCATACAGGTGACAAAGCACTTGTGAAAGGCGTTCTCACAACACCATCCGGAACTGAATTTTCTTTCTATGACTCATATGAAGTGGTTTTTGCCGGATTCAAGATGAGCCGGAACGTCAAGGTGCTGAAAGCTGGAGATGATCTTGGCTTTTCTACCAAAATCACCTTTGTGATGACAGAGTCAAACGACACACATGATTATAACTGTTTCGTTCCCGGCGTTTGGTATAAACAAAATGAATTTGCCCCTAACCATGCTTTTGGCAAAGACCCGGAGGAAAGAGCCAAAAGAAACCGTATCTACGAATAATTAAAAAGGAGTGTTTACAATGACAATGAAAAAACAAGGACTAAATCCATATCTTCCTTCATGGGAGTATATCCCTGATGCGGAACCCTATGTTTTTAACGGCAGAGTCTATATTTACGGTTCTCATGACAGGTTCAATGGATATGTCTATTGTATGAACGATTATGTATGCTGGTCGGTGCCCGTGGAGGATCTGAGCGACTGGAGGTATGAAGGCGTCATATACAGGAAAACGGATGACCCTCTGAATCCGGATGGTAGTATGTGCCTTTATGCACCGGATGTTACGGTTGGGCCGGATGGAAGATATTATTTGTACTATGTGCTCGACAAGGTATCCATTGTATCGGTAGCAGTCTGCGACACACCGGCCGGCAAGTATGAATTCAACGGATATGTACATTATCCTGACGGCACTCATCTTGGAGAAAGAGCCGGTGATCAGCCTCAATTTGATCCGGGTGTGCTCACGGAAGGTGAAATTACCTATCTGTATACCGGTTTTTGTGCAAAAGGTGACAAATCGAGAATCGGTCCCATGGTGACGGTGCTGGGACCGGACATGCTTACAATCAGGGAAGCCCCGGTATTCATTGCACCAAGCGAACCGTACAGCAAAGGCAGCGGATATGAAGGTCACGAGTTTTTCGAGGCTCCTTCCATCAGGAAGAGGGGAGATACCTACTATTTCATCTATTCCTCGATTGTCTTTCATGAATTGTGCTATGCAACAAGCAAGTATCCAACAAAAGGGTTTGTTTACCGGGGAGTGATTGTAAGCAACAGTGATCTCCATATCGATACCTACAAACCTAGCGAAAAGCCTATGTTTTACAGTGCGAATAACCATGGAAGCATCATTGAAATCAACGGGAAATGGTATATCTTTTACCACAGGCATACCAATGGAACGAATTTCAGCCGACAGAGCTGTATGGAGCCCATTACATTTTTGGAGGACGGCTCGATTCCCCAGGCGGAAATGACCTCTTGTGGATCCAATGGAGAACCCCTTGACGGGCATGGGGAACACCCGGCATATCTTGCCTGTAATTTGTTCTGCAAGGAAGAATCTCTGTACACGGACTGGACTGCATCATGGATGAACAACCAGTTTCCGAAGATAACTCAGGACGGTAGAGACGGGGATGAAGAAATAGGCTATATCGCCAATATGAAGGACTCCGCCACTGCCGGATTCAAATACTTCGACTGCAAGGGAATAAAAAAAGTCAAAATCAAAGTACGCGGATATGCTCGAGGCGAGTTTGAAGTTAAAACCTCCTGGAATGGAACGGCTCTGGGAAAGATACCTGTGGAATACACAAATGTTTGGAAGGAATATACTGCAGATATCGTCATTTCAGATGGTATTCATGCGCTGTATTTTACATATACAGGTACGGGAAGCGCAAGCTTTGCATCCTTTTCGCTGGAGTGAAAAAGTATACTCGATTGCACATCGATACCAGAAGGGTCATTATCCCGATCCGAAGTTTGATAATAGTTACAACAATTCTGCGGTATATTCCCTTATATGTATCATTCTTGAAAATATTCGAAATAATCAAAATCCGCAAATTTCTCTCTTGTATGGGAATCCTGCGCAAACATGCCGACAAAGGTTCCTGTAAACTTGCCAAAATCACTGGCTTCGTCGGATAAAGTGGTTATATCGAAAACAGGCCCCAGTTTGTGATAGACTTCACCGTTTTTGCTGTAATAAAACTGCAGAATGTGTTTTCTGATTTCCGCTCTCAGATATACGGGTGCATTCTTGTCTACCACAGCAGAGGCATTGTTGCCTTGGATATATTTCCCATTTTCGAGTCCGCATACGGTGACGATATTTTTGGCAAGTTCCTCGCTATAGGTCTTATAAATACTGTAGAAATTCGATGTTTCGTAATAACACGTAAGCCCGGCCAGATGCTGGTAACAATCGGCCGAAAACTCCAGCAGGGTTGTGACTGTGGCGTTGAATGAGGTCAACCTTCTTGCAATCAAGCTTGGATGATGATTGCTGGTCAGAGATTCGCGGCCGCGCAGGCGTAAATATCCGGAACGCGCGGATAAGTCCGCCCAATCTGACGTAATCGTATTGCGCGGTGTGCAAAAGTGCAAGTCAAAACTATTGTTATCAAAATCACAGCGCGGTTCCTCCTTGGGAAATACATGAACCGGAAGCATAGGTGCAGGTGTTTTTTCCTTGGCAATATTGGTGCCGTCGGTCATGCGCAGCCATCCGTCATCCGTCCATTCTACTTGCTGAATCGCCGTTTCACGTCCTAAAACACATCTTTTTTTCGGCATTATGGGACGGCCGCAAAGATGCGCAATATACCACTCCCCGTTCTGGGTTTCTACCAGTGAACCATGCCCTGATTTTTGTAATACTGCCTCAGGATTGTATAAGTCCAACATCATGTAAGAAGTGTCGGGGCACATGGTAAACTCCTGAGTGCAGGAGGTGATGACCGGATTATATGGACTTTTTTCATAGGTTCCTTCCACATGCTTGGAACGTAATAGGCATACACAATGCCCATACCCCGTACCCCCCTCGGCAGTCATCAAATAATACCACCCATTACGCTTATATAGATGCGGCGCTTCGGTAAAGCCCCGTTCTGTTGCGCCATATGTGAGACGTATCGGTGAACCTGTAAGTTTTTTCCTTTCGGGATTGTATTCCTGCACTATGATAGGACGCTTAGTCTCATGGCCCGGTCTGAAATCTCTCTCTTGATTAACTACCCATTTTCTGCCATCCTCATCATGAAACAGGGAGGCGTCAAACCCGCTGGAATTAATGTATACGGGCTCGCTCCACGGCCCATGGATGCTGTCAGACGAGATGAGAAAATTGTCTACGTCAAATTGCAGATGGTTTGAATTATATACAATAGAATAAAGTACATAAAATCGTTTTTCAGCTTCACAGTGGGACAGGCACGGTGCCCATACACCTTTTGAGGGTGGCAGACAGGTTAAATCAATGTGCTGTTTTGTTTTTAACACATGGTCAATCAGCTTCCAGTGGACGAGATCTTTCGAATAATATACCGGTATACTGGGAAACCATTCAAAAGAAGAGGTTAGCATAAAGTAGTCATCTCCGACACGTATAATGGAAGGATCTGGATTAAAGCCAGGTAATACAGGATTGTGAATCATTTTGACACTCCTTATAAATATTCTGTTATTAATAAGTACTCAAATCATTTAACATCTTAATTGCAGCTTCTACAACGCTATTCTTATTCGCCAAAATAAAATGATCAGCTGTTCACATGCAGCGTTCCGATTTCCAGATCTCTAATGAGCAGCTTGCCATCAATCAGGGCAGAATTAACGAAGGGACATGGTCCGATGCTGAAGCAATGAATGCCTTTGATGGTCAGATTACTGCAATTATTGATAATGGCTGCGTTTGGATGCTGATCATGAATAGCCTGAACTCTGTACTGAAAAAGGTTGGCAATTTCAAGATCCTGACAATTATCAATTCTTATGGAAGCAGCGTACTCGCTGCCTAGGTTTTCTTCGGTTTGCAGTGCCACAATCTTCCAATTGGATACATTCTCCAGTACCACTTCAATATCCAGATGGTGCTCAACAGATATCATCCAGATCTGGCCAGGGGAGGAAGTATTGCTGATGTGAAATCCATCTCTGGTCCAAACATCCGGCATCCAAATATTCTTGAACACGCCCGCACCACCATCATGGATATATACACCATAGTAACGATCATTCCCTTTTCCTGTTCCACCATGTCCTCCAAAATCAAAAAGACAGTCTTCCATGATAGAGGAAGGAGCACCCAGCCATTCTACCTGAATAACACCTTTGTTTCTTCCGCCATTGAAGCAGATGCCTGAGATATGGTTCAATCCTCCCTTCGGAATTTTGACCATCGCGGCAGGAGCCTTATCGTCGTCATAAGCCGGGCAGTGATCCTTGAGGATCAACCTAGTCTTACTGCAGTGCAGACCGAAAAATGCGGTATCCTGCTTCAATTCCAGTCCGGCTGAAATCAAATATTGTCCCTGAGGCAGATAAATGGCCTGATGCTCCGCAATCGCCTTCAAAAATACCTGTGTGTCATCCGTCACACCATCACCTTTTGCACCCAAGTCCCTGATGTTCACCCAATCCGACAAGGCTGGCAAGGTCACAGTATCGGACTCTGATGCGTCAGGCAGCACCTCTTCGGGTTGGATGTCATATCGCAGATCGAAGCGCCGGTTGATGTCCTGCTGGTTTACATCGATTCGTAAGCCCATTTCAATGTTGGCACTGTAGCATTCCATTTCCGGCTCGATATGAGGCACACCAATGTGTTTGTTATACTGATAGCCAAAGGATTCGAAGAACCTCGGAACATTCTTGCAGTAAATCCTGTTAGCATGCAGCCAGTTCTGGGGATAACGAATCATGTTCATGCTGATACCGACTAACAGGTTTTCCAAGCGGCAATCCTGCATATACAGTCGCTCAAATTCTTCGGTATAATGGTTGTCAGTCTCCTTGTTGGGAACAAAAACACCATATGGGGAGTTGGAAAGCACAACGCGCAGCATCGTCATACCAGCACGGTAAGTTGAAATGCATGCCTTGGACTGTCCTGAAAAGACACAATCACCCAGATAAAAAGGCCAATAAGGTACTGTTTCGCCGGTAAGAATGCCGTATTGTCCGCCAAAGAAGCGGCAGCGTTCTATTTCATTACCGATCATCTCAACGGCAGCGCGGTTATCTTCCATATAAAAATCAACATCCTCAATTGAACAAAGCTGTGCCACACGGAAACGACATGCAACCAGCCCGGGATTACCCTTTCCCAGTTTGAAATTGATGTTGCGAATACCGCTAAAAAACGTGGTGTTCTGTGCATCCCGCAGCTCTTCGCCAGGACCGGGCTTGTTCACACGGAAATGGAGGATGTATTTTGAAGCAGGGCCTTGGAAGCTCGATGTGTTATCGGCTACTGTAAATACCGGTCGTTTCGTTCCAAAACCAATGAGACGGATACCTCGCCACAATTCCACCGTTCCCTCGAAATGATAGATGCCTTCAGGAATAAAGATAATTCCGTTCTTTTCTTCTGATTCCAGCTTATCGATCACCTTCTGCAAGGCAGCAGTGTTATTCCCTTTCCCACTGGGATCGGCACCGAACTCCTCTGCGGTAAACACATAGGCTCTCGGATCTTGCGGCTGATATGGATATATTGATTTACCATGCTCAATCATGATTTGTCCTTTCTCTACCACTATCGTTTGCGCTCATTATATTAATTTCAAAGATATCTTCATAATTTTAACCTATCCAACGTTAGACTGTCAAATATAAAAATCGATCATTAAAGATAAGGATAACTTAACAAAGCCAGCTGTAAATTTATCTATAATGTATATATTGCGTGAAAAACGCTTAAGAATATTAGCAAATAGTATAAAATTTTATTTGACTTAAGGGAGACAATATGGTTAAATATGAGTGTGGATGGTTAACGATAACTATATGGTTTTCCACTCATTCATAGTATTTGGCATGTAAGAAGCATGGCCACAAAAAAAATAATAGGAGGAAATAACATGAAAAGAAAACAGTTGTACTCATTTCTGGCACTGATAATCTCAGTATTTATGATTACAGCAGGATGCACAGTAACACCAACCCAAACGACACCGGCTACTACTGTTGCTCCGACGGAAGCACCGGTAGTTACCGAAAGTCTTCCCTCAATTCCCCAAGAAATCACGATGTTCACTGGAACTCCTCTTGCCGCATCGACACCTGCTTGGGAAACTCCCATCGGCAAGAAAATTCAAGAGCTCACCGGTGTGAAGCTGGTAGTAGAGTATTTGGTTGGTACTGATGTAATGACAAAAGCTAATTTGATGGTAGCGAGTGGCACATATCCGGATATTGTTGCAGCCGGAGAAACCGCAGGTGTTTTCACCGCTGCCAATGCCTTCGTTCCTTTGGACGATATGATTGACAAGTATGGAGACAATATTAAGAAGATATACAGGCCAAATGAATTAAAGCTTTCCAAGCTGCAGAACGACAAGACCTTCATAATCTCCACCAACCGCCCGGGCATTGATAATTTGTATCCCGCCGCCGGTTTCTATATGAACTACGCGGTCCTGAAAGACGCAGGATTCCCGGTGATCAAGACGCTCTCGCAATATGGCAATTTGATTAAAGACTACTTAGCTAAGAACCCCAAATTCAAGGATGCGAATACCATCGGCTTTATGCTTCCCACAGACGGTTTCCGTGTGACCGCACTGCAATTTGGTGCTGCGAGGTTCCTAGGCGGATATCCCAATGATGGTGTAACTGCTGTTGATCAAAAAACCTTGGAAGCCAAGCTAGTCGTGAAAATGCCTGTCTCCAAGGATTTTGCTCTGTTTATGAATGACATGTGGAACTCTGGTAGTATGGATAAAGAGACATTCATGCAGAAAGATGACCAATATCTTGCAAAGGTCGCTTCCGGCAGAGTTCTGGGTATTTATGACCAGCGCTGGGCTGTGGTCAACGGACTGTCCGCGCTGGAAAGAAACGGACACTTTGACCGTACCCTAGTAGCATTCCCAGTCGTGGCAGATGGCGTGGAAAGAGAGTATTACCGCGGTCCATACTCGTTTGCTGTACAGGGTGTTTCGATCACCACAACCAGCAAAAATCCCGAAGGCATATTCCGCTTCTTGGATCGTATGTGTGCTGAAGATATTCAGAAGTTGAATGTCTGGGGCATCGAAGGGGTCGACTACACGATCAAGGATGGCAAATTCACACGTACGCGGGAGCAATGGAATAATTCCTTCAGCACAGATTATCAGATGTCGACTGGATTGGCGCAATTCGGCTTCCTGCCCCGCTACGAACAAACGAATGACGAGCAGTATGCAAAGTTCTCGGATGGGAACTGGGTCAATCCTGCAATGAACCAGGAATATAACAACATACGGTATAAGGATTTTGAAAAGGAAATCCTAAAGAACTACAATATCAATACGTTCTGTGACTTATTCGCTCCTGCTTATCCGGCCCGTTATCAGCCAGGTTGGGCGGCCAGACAGCAGCTGCCCCAGAATTCAGATGAATTCATTGCGTCCAATAAGGCACTTGAGCTGGCAACAGAATATATTACGAAGATCGCCTTAGGTAAACCCTCAAAGGTAGATGCACTTTGGGATGAATATCAAGCTAAATTAAACAACATACCCGGACTCGAAGGGTATGAAAAGAAGATCACAGAGATCATCCGAACCAGTTCTGAGTATTACAAGTAACATTTATCGCACGAGCAATAAAACCGAGGAGCGCTCAGGCGCTCCCCGGTTTCTGCAATTAAAAAATTCAGGGGGATCATACATGGCTGTGTTTGCAGATAAAAAATCACCATTAATAAAAAAAATCATCAAACAAAGGCAATTGATTATTCTAGTAATCCCTTTCATGCTGTTTATTCTGATTTTTAATTATCTCCCGATTTGGGGATGGATTATGCCTTTGTACAATACATTCCGGGAAGGGCGATCCTCGATTCGAAAT
>CAYGHY010000113.1:0-9408 GCA_964349435.1 uncultured Oscillospiraceae bacterium | reverse complement strand
AGGTTTGGATACGTCCATTATTATTCCGTGGCTTAAGGAAAACTATGACTACGAAGTCATTGCAATGGCCGCAGACGTAGGACAGGGAGAAGAGCTGGCGCCATTGAATGAAAAAGCAATTAAAACAGGCGCAAGCAAAATATATATTGAAGACGTAAAAGAGGAATTTATCACCGATTTTATTTACCCCACCGTAAAGGCAAATGCAGTCTATGAAGGTAAATACCTGCTTGGCACCTCCTTTGCAAGGCCTGTTATTGCCAAGAGAATGGTGGAAATTGCGCTTAAGGAAGGCGCAACAGCCATATGCCACGGTGCAACAGGCAAGGGCAACGACCAGGTAAGGTTTGAGCTGGCCGTCAAAGCTCTGGCGCCCCACCTAAAGATAATTGCTCCTTGGAGGCTCTGGAATATCAAGTCCAGAGAGGATGCCATAGACTACGCAGCGGCCAGAAACATACCAATACCGGTCACTAAGAAAGACAACTACAGCATGGACAGGAATCTTTGGCACCTGAGCCATGAAGGACAGGATCTTGAAAATCCCTGGAATGAGCCGCAGTACGACAAGCTGCTTAAGCTTATGGTGCCACCTGAGAAAGCACCGGATAAGCCCGCTTATGTTGAAATATATTTTGAAAAAGGCATACCGAAGAAGATTGATGGTGTTGAATACGCCCCCATCGAATTAATTGGTGTGTTAAATACACTGGGCGGCGCGAACGGAGTAGGTATAATAGACATGGTTGAAAACAGGCTGGTAGGAATGAAGTCCAGAGGCGTGTATGAAACCCCCGGCGGAACTATTCTTTATGCTGCGCACAGAGAACTTGAACTGCTGTGTCTCGACAGGGATACGCTACATTACAAGGACCTTGTGTCGCAAAGATTTGCAGAGCTGGTATACTTCGGACAGTGGTACACTCCACTCAGGGAAGCGCTTTCCGCTTTCGTTGACAGTACTCAGCTGACCGTCACCGGCATAGTGCGGCTGAAGCTTTACAAGGGAAACTGTATGCCTGCGGGGGTACAATCCCGTTACTCACTCTACAGCGAGGAATTGTCCACCTTCGGTAGAGATGCAGTTTACAATCAGAAGGACGCCGAAGGCTTCATAAACCTTTTCGGCCTGCCAATAAAGGTCAGAGCCTTGATGCTGGAGAAGTAACAAGGGAAAGCCTGAGAACGATAAGGTAAAGGCCTATGCGGCTTTTTCTTCACCATAATATTGACTGATACGAGGTATGATTATGAAACTTTGGGGGGGCAGGTTTGCAGCCGGCACCGACAAATCTGCGGATGATTTCAACTCATCCATAAGCTTTGACGCAAGACTCTACAAACAGGATATTGAAGGCAGCATCGCTCATGCGGAAATGCTGGGCAAATGCGGTATTATTACTGTTGAGGATTCTAAGCTGATCTGCACCACACTGGCAGAAATACTGGCGGACATTGAAAAAGGCCTGGTTCAGTTTGAGGCAGATGCTGAAGATATCCATATGAACATTGAAAAGATACTGATTTCCCGCATAGGAGACACCGGTAAAAGGCTTCACACCGGTAGAAGCCGGAATGATCAGGTGGCGCTTGACATCCGTATGTATCTGAAAGCAGAAACCAAAGCAATAAAAAGCATGCTGGCCAACCTTCTAAATACTTTACTTACCATATCCGAGAAACACCTGAATACTATACTGCCGGGCTACACACACCTGCAGAGAGCTCAGCCCGTGACCCTTGCCCATCATATGATGGCCTACTTCCAGATGTTCAGCCGCGATATCCAAAGGCTGGACGACTGCTACAAAAGGATGGACATCATGCCTCTGGGTTCCGGAGCCCTTGCCGGCACCACCTACCCGTTGGACAGAAAATACGTTGCCGACAGACTGGGGTTCCCTGCCATTACCGAGAATAGCCTGGACGGTGTAAGCGACAGGGATTTTGCCATAGAGCTTGCCTCCGGCATCTCCATTATCATGATGCACCTGAGCCGGTTCAGTGAAGAACTCGTTCTCTGGTCCTCCGGCGAGTTTTCCTTCATAGAGATGGACGATGCCTTCAGTACCGGCAGCAGCATTATGCCCCAGAAAAAAAACCCGGATGTAGCAGAATTGGTGAGGGGTAAAACCGGTAGAGCCTACGGCGCTTTGATGACACTGCTCACCGTAATGAAGTCGCTTCCGCTTTCCTACAACAAGGACATGCAGGAGGATAAGGAAGCCATTTTTGATGCCGTTGACACGGTGAAAATGTGTTTGCCTGTATTCACAAAAATGCTTGCTGCCATGAAAATAAACAAGGACAGCATGCACAAAGCAGCTCAGGGTGGCTTTACCAATGCAACCGATGCAGCGGATTATCTGGTTAAAAAGGGCATCCCCTTCCGCAGCGCACACGAAATCATCGGCAAGATGGTGCTGTACTGCATCAACCATAACAAGGCTCTTGAAGAGTTGTCCATGGAGGAGTTCAAGATATTTTCCGATAAAATTGAACAGGATATTTATTCGGTAATCAGTCTCGAAAAATGCATCTCCGGCCGTAGTCTCCCCGGAGGTCCCGCAGTGGAAAGCGTTAGAGTTTCCATCGAAAGCGGACGCAAATTCACGCAATACCTTCAAGAAACTTAAAACCGGACTGTAAATTAATCCCAGTCCGGTCATGAATCCCCGATAAATAAAAAAAACCCGGTGTCAACGGGCTCTTGCATCTGGCACTACCTGTGTTTGACCTTCTTGTCGAGGGCCTTTCCCAGACTATACCATGAGTCCCGCAGTTTGAATCTCAAGTCCCCATCAATTGTTCGTTCAATTACATCATTAAGCTCATGCCTCATTTCAATATATTCAATCATATTAAATTCTTCTTTCCCGAGTAGCTCTTCAATGTCACTAATCCAGCCTGTAATGTTGCCCATTCCGATAAATTCGGTTGCAGGCAGTTTTTTCTTCAGATGTGCGACAACTAGTTTTACTGCCTTTCGCTTTACATCAATATCCGTTTGCACTTTCTTTACTGCCTTCTTATCGGATTTCTTCACTACCTCTACTGCTTTTTCTTCTTTTGCCGAATCGAATACTTTCTTTTTTTTCTCAACATCCATTTGCATCACTCCCCCCGTGAAATGATATTTTACTGATCTTGAATTGTTTGAGTGTATAAATAGATAATTACGCAAAAGTACAACTGCTTAAATCAATTATATAATAATATGGTTAATATTGCAAACTTTATACCTGCAGTGGCACTATTCTTTCATTTCAAGCATTTCCATAATATCCGCTTAGTCTATGCCGTCATATGAAAACATATTCTCCCGAACCAATCTCCAGTACCAGCTTATCACCTTTTTGCGCACATGAATAAATATCTGCACATTCACTGACCTTTACTCCGTTTTCTGTAATCTCTTCCGCTGCAACTCCCGGAATATAATACGTACCAATGAGGCTCGGAACTTCCTATTCCATGATCAATTCGTCGATGGGCGCACCTGCGGGTACTATTGGAAAGACCTTTTCATCTCTGTCTATCTCAAAGTTAATCAGCACAGGCCTGTCTTTAGAGGCAAGAGCTTTTTTAAATGCATCGTCCACTTCATCCGGACTGGTGACATTAATCCCTACTGCGCCAAAAGCCGCGGCTAGCGCCACAAAATCTGTTCCTCTATCTATGGTTGTTGCAGAAAATCGGCCGTCATAAAACAGCTTCTGCCACTGTCTCACCATGCCCAGTACATGGTTGTTTAAAATGGCGATTACAACCGGAAGCCTATACTCCACCGCTGTTGCAAGCTCTGTGCAGTTCATCCGGAAGCTGCCGTCGCCGGCAATATTAATGACCTTCTTATCCGGTCTTGCCAGCTGCGCCCCTATACATGCTCCCAGTCCATAACCCATTGTACCCAGCCCTCCGGACGAAATAAACTGCCGCGGATGGGAATATTTGTAGAATTGGGCTGCCCAGAGCTGATTCTGACCGACTTCCGTCGTAATGAGCGCGTCGCCTCCGGTTAGTTCATATAGCCTTTCAATGATATAGTGTGGTTTTAGCGTACCGTTCTTCTCATATTTGAGTGGATACTGCGCCTTCCACTCGTCGATTTTCTCGTTCCAATTTGTCTTGTTCCGGACTTCAACCCGTTCCGTGATATCATAGAGTATTTTCTTTATATTACCCACTAAGGGATATTTAACGGCGACATTTTTGCCTATCTCTGCAGGATCGATGTCAATATGCATAATTTTTGCGTTTGGTGCAAATCTTTTGACATCGCTAATTACCCTGTCGCTGAATCTGGCACCGACAGCAATAAAAAGATCCGACTCGGATACGGCCATATTGGTTAGTTCATATAGCCTTTCAATGATATAGTGTGGTTTTAGCGTACCGTTCTTCTCATATTTGAGTGGATACTGCGCCTTCCACTCGTCGATTTTCTCGTTCCAATTTGTCTTGTTCCGGACTTCAACCCGTTCCGTGATATCATAGAGTATTTTCTTTATATTACCCACTAAGGGATATTTAACGGCGACATTTTTGCCTATCTCTGCAGGATCGATGTCAATATGCATAATTTTTGCGTTTGGTGCAAATCTTTTGACATCGCTAATTACCCTGTCGCTGAATCTGGCACCGACAGCAATAAAAAGATCCGACTCGGATACGGCCATATTGGAGGTCTTGGTGCCATGCATGCCTACAAGGCCCGTAAAAAGCTCAT
This sequence comes from uncultured Oscillospiraceae bacterium, assembly GCA_964349435.1. Lineage (GTDB taxonomy): Bacteria > Bacillota > Clostridia > Acetivibrionales > DTU013 > CAYGHY01. The sequence continues at coordinate 4,679 of CAYGHY010000113.1, read as the reverse complement.
GGGTTCCCGGGAATGAGCCCAGGCCCATCAGTGTGGTTGTCACCGGAATTTTGGATTTTTCAGCCAGACCAAGCAGTTCCAGATTTGCGCCCGCTATAGATACACCGCCTCCGCACAGGATGATTGGCTTAAGAGCTTCATCGATCAGCAGAGCCGCTTCATCAAGTTCGGCCGGTGTCACGCCAATCGGCGGTTCGTCTGGCTTTTCCAGTACTTCAGGCTTAAAATCTGTAAATGCTGCCGTGACATCCTTGCATATGTCTATCAGCACAGGACCAGGGCGTCCGCCGGCAGCTATTTTAAACGCTTCCCGAACAATTCCAGCCAGCTTCCGGACATCCTTGACAATATAATTATGCTTTGTGACTGGCATGGTAATTCCAGTAATATCAACCTCCTGGAAGGAATCCTTTCCCAGCAGGGCGGTGGATACCTGCCCGGTTATAGCTACCAACGGCACCGAGTCCATATAAGCTGTGGCGATGCCGGTTACAAGATTGGTGGCTCCCGGTCCCGAAGTGGCAATGCATACGCCTGTTTTTCCTGTAGCACGCGCATACCCGTCTGCGGCATGTGACGCCCCCTGCTCATGGGAAGTGAGTATATGACTAATCCTGTTTCCGGCCTTGTATAAAGCGTCATAAATATTGAGCACCGCACCCCCTGGGAACCCGAATACAGTATTGACTCCCTGTTCTAGTAAACATTCCACTAATATTTCTGCTCCGTTTAATCTCATCATGCATCCTCCAAAAAACTATTTCAGTACCGCTCCGGTACTGGCTGAAGTTACCATTCTGGCATATCTGCCGAGAAAACCCGTTGTGATTCTGGGTTGAGGGGCTACCCATGCAGCCATTCTGCGCTGCAGTTCTTCATCCGGAACTTCTACATTCAGCTTGCCTTCCGGGATGTTGATGCTGATTATGTCGCCCTCCTGCACTACTGCAATCATGCCTCCCTCCATGGCTTCAGGCGAAACATGCCCGATGGACGCCCCCCTTGATGCACCGGAGAATCGTCCGTCTGTGATGAGTGCAACATCTTTATCCAAACCCATACCGGCTATCGCAGATGTCGGTCCAAGCATTTCCCTCATTCCAGGTCCGCCTTTAGGCCCTTCATAACGAATGACAACAACATCACCCTTCTTTATCTCACCTGAATATATTTTCTTTATGGCCTCTTCTTCTGAGTCAAATACCCTAGCAGACCCCCTCAACACAAGAGTTTCCGCCGAAACCGCCGAGCGCTTGACTACGGCTCCATCTGCTGCGATGTTTCCCCACAGGATTGCGATGCCTCCCTTGCTGCTGTACGGCTCCTCCACGCTCCTGATGACTTCTCTGTCCAGCACCTCAGCATTTTTGATATTTTCTCCCACCGTCCTGCCTGTGACAGTCATGAGCTCCAGATGCAGCAAACCTTTTTTTGTTAGCTCCTTCATCACTGCCTGGACGCCGCCTGCAGCATATAAATCCTGGACGTGATGCTGCCCTGCAGGCGACAATCTGCAAAGGTTTGGCACCTTATTGCTAATTTCATTTATTATGTCCAGATTGATTACAATACCTGCCTCATGTGCAATAGCCGGCAGATGCAAAACTGAGTTGGTAGAACATCCCAGTGCCATGTCAACTGCCAGTGCATTTTCAAAGGCTTTCTCCGACAGTATATCTGATGGTTTTATTCCTTTTTCAACCAGCTCCATTACCTTCAGTCCGGCCTGTTTGGCCAGTCTAATCCTCTCCGCATACACTGCGGGTATTGTTCCGTTGCCGGTTAGTCCCATTCCTAATACCTCGGTAAGGCAGTTCATGGAGTTTGCCGTAAACATTCCCGAACAGGAGCCACAGCCTGGGCAGGCATAATCCTCGAATTCGCCAACCTCTTCCTCAGTCATTATTCCGGCTTTACATGCTCCCACTGCTTCAAAGACGCTATTCAGATCCAGATACTTCCCATTCCTCTTTATCGAGAGCATGGGGCCTCCGCTTATCACTACGGAAGGCACATTAATCCTGGCAGCCGCCATCAGCATACCCGGAACAATCTTGTCGCAGTTCGGTATAAAAACCATGCCGTCAAAGCTGTGGGATTGCCCCATGGCTTCACAGGAATCTGCTATCAGCTCTCTCGAAGGCAGTGAATATTTCATGCCCTCGTGCCCCATTGCTATTCCATCGCATAAACCAATGGTGCTGAATTCTATCGGCGTGCCTCCGGCCATTCGAATACCCGCCTTCACTGCCTCTGCTATATTGTCGAGATGAATGTGCCCCGGTACAATATCATTCTTGGAATTTACTACGCCTATGAGGGGTCTTTTTATTTCCTCGTCGGTATATCCCATGGCTTTAAAAAGCGCCCTGTGGGGAGCTCTTTCCACACCTTTTTTTACTACATCACTCTTCATGGTATCAACCTTCCTTTCCGCTATGCTTTTCCACTATGCTTCTCTACTATACTTTTACTACTAATCTCTTGGGTATGTCTACCACATGATACAAAAAAGTCAAAAGCATTCATTTTTATTTTAATTCAGTGTATAATTCATTCAGCGTATGCAGGCATCTTCAATGGATGGCGGAGCAGAGATACAGCCCCGGTATGCAATTCCTAGACCGACGCCGAAGGAAACATCCAGCTGATTATAAAATTGTTTTCATAAAAATCCCCGGCAAAAAGCGAACTGTCAAGATTGCTGAAGACCGGTGCAAACTGTGGATTTGTGTTGAAAAGAACAAGCAAGGCACATAGCACGTAAATGGCAAGAACTCCTTGAAAAGCGCCGAGTATAAAACCGCCAAGCTTGTCGACCTGCTTGAATAGCGGCAGTTTCGAAATGCCTTTCAGAATGATGCCGGCAAATGCTAAAACCACTCTTAGACCAACAAATATAATAACAAGGCTTATAACTGCAATAATCATACCTGTCAGCTCATCTCCTATTGTGTTAACAATTCCCTGCAAATTAATCAGCCCGGATGTGGACTGCAGCTTTTCAAGTATAGCCCTCTTGAAAAAATCCGGCAGCGGCAGCGGTCCTATAATGGCCTCAGCCCCTGCAGCGCCCGAAACCGCAACCGCACTGGAAGTTGCCGCTTCCTGGCCCCAAAGCAGCAGGTTTTTCACAATAGCGTCCTTTATGCCGCCATGAATAGGTGTTTTTGCCAGTACTTCTGCAACCGCAGGATAAAACTTTATGGAAGCATAAATACTGATGAAGAAAGTCAATACCTTGTAAACTGACATGACAAAGCCCTTATAAAGTCCAACAAAAGCGAATATCACTATCAGCGCAATGACTGCATAGTCGCTCCAGTTCATAATACCCTCCCATCCGCCGGCCATAAATCGGCCAGGCATGCTTTTATTTTACATTATATTTATTATAGTTATTTTATTGTCGGTGATAACAGCAGCCTGCTGTTTGTCGTAAAGATGGACCTGCCGTATCTGGGAACCTGCAGAATATGTACTGATTTTTTTACACTTTTCATTATAAAAGTATACCGTATCATATGTATTTACTGCTATTGCCCCCTTGATTGCTGCCAACCCTCTCGGTTTACCCTGAAGGCTGGCGGAAGACAACTCTTGTCCGGCTGTATTATACAGCACCACCCTGCGGCTTTCATTGTTTTCTATAACTGCCACAAGGCGCTTATTCCCGGCACGAGCCGCACCTGCAACACTCTTGAACTGTTTTTCCCAAATAACCTTTCCTGCCTTGTCCAGCGAGGCTAAAGCTCTGTCCCCCGCAGCAAAAAGGCTGCCGTCATTATTATACCAGAATATTGGAAGCATGTCTCCAGATATGTCAAATGCCTGTTCAGCTAGAGCGTTGCCCTCCAAATCGTAAAATTTATAATTGGAATACGCACCGGCAACCCCCGTACTGATTACAGACACTGCAAGCATATTCTTTGAAGGCGCAACACCGGCAGATATCGCAAAGTCGTTTGCTATGATTTTTCTGAAGAGTTCCACTCCATGCGGTTCATAGACCCTTACCTCATTGTTGTCTCTTTTGGATGCAGTAATTACCGTCACATAACCATCTACACTGATATCCGCATTCATAATTGAGGAATCCAGCTTGTCCCTCCAGCGAACGGTTTTATCAACAAATACCCAGATCTCGCCCGTACCGATATCAGCCGCCAGAAGCTGTGACCCATTAGTCTTTATCATAGGGTTGTTGAACGCTATACTTTCCGACCGGACAACTCCCCCCTTCTTGTCCAAAAACCATATGCCGTTGCTGCTGCTTTTGACCAGATAATCACCGAATATGGCAAACACCGGCTTTTCTCCGGAATCAAAATCAAAACTGTACTGCACCTTTGCTTCCTTTGCTGCATTATTTCCCGTTACTTGGAATTTCTGCAGTACATCTTTAATACTTATCGATGGGTCCAAGCTTTTCTGGTAGGCGTAAAAAGCTACTGAAATAACACAGAAAAATAACAGCAACGCCGTAACTACACTTGCCGTCCGACCGACTGACTCTGATTGAATCCGCTCCTGCGGTATTTTTGAAAAGCCCATCACTGTTTTCTTCCTTTGCATAACTATATATGTATATTACCATAAAAATTTATCAAGTAGCAAGGTTCCCGATTCTATATGTAAGAGCATCACTTCACTTCCTGCCATACTTGCCTCCCCTGTCT
>CAYGHY010000112.1:0-9555 GCA_964349435.1 uncultured Oscillospiraceae bacterium | reverse complement strand
TAGGGAAAATCTTTGCTTAAAAAATAAATATTTTTTTAGCAACATCTCAGAAAGTAATTTTTAAAAATAATAGACAAGATGTTAACAGTATGGTATTATATTTTTAATTGAAAACAGACCTTTTAATTAGTCCCGAGAGGCTGGAAGGGTAATTCACAATAGTAGCGGTTTTTAAGGCTTTTGCCGTAAATAATTAGCTTCCTGCCATAGGGCTGGGAGCTTTTTTAGTTGTTTTCATTATTAACATTACAACCGGTATTGTAACTAAAGGCTGTAGTATTATACACAAGAAAGATTAATGAGATAATCAAAGGAGGGTGGCGAAACATGATAGATAAGGCAGAGATTATGGATGAAAGCGGCATAATGAGAGCTGTGACCAGAATTGCTCATGAAATCATAGAAAAGAACAAAGGCGTTAAAGATGTTATTCTTATAGGCATACAGAGAAGAGGAGTGCCTCTGGCGAGACTAATTTCAGCCAGGATTAATGAAGTTGAGGGTAAAGAAGTACCTGTAGGTGTACTGGATATCACCTTCTACAGGGATGACCTGAGCACGTTGGCCGAACATCCCATCGTCAACGGTACAGAAATTAATTTCTCCGTAAAAGACAAAATAATAATACTGGTGGATGACGTGATTTACACCGGCCGTACTGTTAGGTCTGCCATTGATGCAATAATGGATATAGGCAGACCCAAAATGATTCAGCTTGCGGTACTTATTGACAGAGGCCATAGGGAGCTTCCCATCCGTGCCGATTATGTAGGCAAGAACGTACCGACCTCGAAATCCGAACTGGTCAATGTTAAGCTTTATGATATTGATAAAGTAAATGCTGTTACTTTGAGCGATCTTGAATTAGGTATGAAACATTGATTGAAAGAATCAACCCTTACTTTTTATTATAAAGGCGGTAGAAGCTTATGAATTTGAAATCTAAGGATTTGCTGGGTCTAAAGGATATTTCCGCCGAGGAAATGGAATATATCCTGGACACTGCTAAAACAATGAAGTACATAATTACTTCAAACAACAAAAAGACACCTCATTTGCATGGTAAGTCAATAGTTACGCTTTTTTATGAAAACAGTACCCGGACAAGGCTCTCCTTTGAACTGGCTTCAAAATACATGAGCGCAAGTGCTGCAAATATATCTGCGGCAGTCAGCAGTGTGACAAAGGGTGAGACCTTGATAGACACGGGCAGAACCATTGATATGATGGGTACGGATATTATTATCATCAGACATCCCCAATCCGGTGCGCCGCATCTGATGGCAAAGCATGTCAAAGCTTCAGTCATAAACGCCGGCGATGGTATGAATGAGCATCCAACGCAGGCCTTGCTGGATATGTTTACAATGAGGGAGAAAATAGGCTCCCTGAAGGGTCTTAAAGTGGCTATCATAGGTGATATATATCATAGCAGGGTTGCAAGGAGTAATATTTGGGGATTGCTGAAAATGGGTGCAGAGGTATCCTTGGCCGGACCGACAACACTGCTGCCGCCAAGCATTAAATTGACCGGTGCAAAGGTTTTCAGCACCATTCAAGAGGCGTTGATCGATGCTGACGTTGTCATGTCGCTAAGGCTTCAGTTGGAGAGACAGAAAAAAGCTCTATTTCCCTCTGTCCGCGAATATTCGAGATTTTTTGGACTTGATGAGAAGAGGCTGCAGCTTGCCAAAAAGGACGCTCTTATTATGCATCCCGGACCGATGAACCGAGGTGTTGAGCTGTCTAGCGCCGTAGCCGACAGCGACAGATCAGTGATTGACGAGCAAGTGACAAACGGTGTAGCTATCAGAATGGCACTGTTGTATCTTTTTACCAGGAGGGGAAGCAATGAAGCTGCTAATTAAAAATGGACATATAGTGGATGCAAAATCCGGAATTGACGACATATTTGATTTGCTTGTCATAGAAGGAAGAATCGCCGGAATATCTAAAAACATAGATAACGACGGATGCGAGGTCATCAATGCAAAAGGAAAATATGTACTGCCGGGCCTAGTGGACGCACACTGCCATCTTCGCGATCCCGGCTTTGAGTACAAGGAAAATCTTGAAAGCGGCACCAGAAGTGCCGCAATGGGTGGCTTTACATCCATTGCATGCATGCCGAATACTAATCCGGTCATTGATAATGAAGCGGTTGTTAAATACATTTTGAACAAGGCTGTGCAGGAGGGATATGTCAATGTTTTCCCCATTGGTGCAATAACAAAAGGCCAAAAGGGGGAGGAACTGGCTGAAATAGGAGAATTGAAGTTTGCAGGCGCTGTGGCATTATCTGATGATGGTAAGCCGGTGAGAAATTCTTCAATCATGAAAAAGGCGCTTCAGTATGCTTCCATGTTCGACATGACAGTTATTTCTCACTGCGAAGATCTGGATCTGGCGGATGAGGGCGTGATGAATGAAGGCTACATGTCGACCATTATGGGTCTCAAAGGAATACCGGCGGCGGCTGAGGCAACCATGGTGGCAAGGGAACTGATATTGGCGGAGTATACCGGTGTACCGCTGCACATTGCACATGTGAGTACTGGGCTATCGGTGGAATTGATCAGAAATGCCAAAAAGCGCGGTGTCAATGTGACCTGCGAGACATGTCCCCACTACTTCTCACTCACAGAGGAGGCCTGTGCGGGCTACAATACCAATGCGAAAATTAATCCGCCGCTGAGAACATCAACTGATGTTCAGGCAATTATTGATGGGATTGCCGATGATACAATAGATATAATTGCCACCGACCACGCTCCGCATCATGCGGACGAGAAAAATGTGGAATTCGGTCTTGCGGCAAATGGAATTATTGGCTTTGAAACAGCGCTGTCACTGGCCGTAACTTACCTTGTAAAACCGGGAGTTATCACTATGACAAGGCTGGTAGAAAAAATGAGCCTGAATCCATCAAGAATACTAAGCATCAACAAAGGTTCGCTGGATATCGGCAGCTCTGCAGACATTGTAATTATTGATATCAACGAAGAAATAACAGTTGATGTAGCACAGTTCCAATCAAAAGCGAGAAACTCCCCCTTTGGAGGAAGCAAACTTTTTGGAACCGTATGGAGTACGATCGTCAACGGCAGGGTTATAGTCAGAGAAAAGGCACTGCTGTAAGAGGTGCAAGGCGTATGAATGCCGTTCGAAAAATGAAGTATACGCCGTAGTACTAAAATGAAGTATACGCCGTAGTACTAAAATGAAGTATGCGACGTAGTACTAAAATGAAGTATGCGACGTAGTACTAACAGGATAAATACTGTTTCGAGGGGAGAAAAAAATGTTTATAGACAGACTAATTTCAAGTATTAAAAAGCTAAACAATTCAACAATTGTCGGGCTTGATCCAAAGCTGGAATTTATACCGGAGTACATCCGTGAAAAAGCATTCAAGGAACATGGGGCTGGTCTTGGAGGAGTCTCTGAAGCGGTAATTCAGTTTAATAAAAAGCTGATTGATGCGGTTTATGACATTGTACCGGCGATCAAGCCGCAGCTTGCCTATTACGAGATGTACGGTTTGGAGGGAATCAGAGCATTTGTTGAAACATGTGCATATGCCAGGTCTAAAGGGCTTATTGTTATTGCCGATGGTAAGCGCAATGACATAGGATCTACGGCAGAAGCATATTCTGCAGCCTTTTTGGGAAAAGTTGCGACAGGGGATGGAATGAACGGGGTGTTTGATGCGGATGCGTTAACTGTGAACCCATATCTGGGTTACGACGGTATAAAGCCTTTCGTCCAGGATTGCGCAAAATATGGAAAGGGTATCTTTATATTGGTAAAGACTTCGAATCCGACCTCGGGACAATTGCAGGATTTGGTCACACAGAATGGAAAAAGCATCTACGAAACCGTGGCAGCATTGGTAGATGAATGGGGTAGAGAGGTGATGGGCGAGAATGGCTATAGTAGTGTAGGCGCTGTTGTCGGAGCAACCTATCCCGAACAGGCGAAGATATTAAGAAGCTTGATGAAAAAGACATATATACTGGTGCCGGGTTACGGTGCGCAGGGAGGTACAGCAAAGGATGTAATTCACTCGTTCAACAGCGATGGACTTGGTGCGGTAGTTAATGCCTCAAGAAGCATCATGTGTGCATGGAAGGCTGAAAAATGGTCTGCGAGCTACAGCAGTGATTCTTTTGACAGCGCGGCAAGAGCGGAGGCAATCAGAATGAGGAATGAGATTCAAGAAGCATTGACAGCGAGGTAACAATGGGATAAGAAAATTGATAATGAATAATAGACGAGAAAGGGGATTAGAATGCCACGACGTAATGATGTCAGTAAAGTATTGGTCATTGGTTCCGGGCCGATTATCATAGGACAGGCTGCGGAGTTCGATTATGCCGGAACACAAGCCTGCCGTACATTGAAAGAAGAAGGTATGGAGGTGGTTCTGGTAAACAGCAATCCTGCTACTATAATGACCGACACCAATATTGCGGATCGGGTTTATATAGAGCCTCTCAATGCTCAGACGGTAAAGAAAATTATTATCAGGGAGAAACCCGACAGTTTACTGCCTACACTTGGAGGTCAAACAGGGCTCAATCTTGCTATGGAGCTGGCCGAATCAGGATTTCTGGAGGAGCAGGGCGTAAAACTCCTGGGGACAACAAGGCAAACGATTAAAATGGCAGAGGACAGACAAGTATTCAAGGACACGATGGAGAGCATTGGTGAACCATGTATTGCAAGTAAAGTAGTCACGGTTGTAGAGGACGCACTCACATATGCACGGGAGATTGACTATCCGGTTATTGTCAGACCGGCATACACGCTTGGCGGCACAGGCGGCGGTATTGCCTATAATAAAGCTCAACTGACTGAGATTGCCACAAATGGCTTAAGAGCTAGCAGGGTCGGTCAGGTGTTGATAGAAAAATGTATTTCCGGCTGGAAAGAAATTGAGTATGAAGTAATGAGAGACAGTGAAGGCAATGCTATTGTTGTCTGTAATATGGAAAATATCGATCCGGTTGGTGTGCACACGGGCGATAGTATCGTTGTAGCACCGTCGCAAACTCTTTCGGATAAAGAATGCCAAATGCTTCGCAATGCATCATTCAAAATCATATCTACTCTCGGTATACAAGGCGGCTGTAATATTCAGTTTGCCTTGCACAACACAAGCTTTGAATATGCAGTCATTGAAGTAAACCCCAGAGTCAGCCGTTCATCAGCTCTTGCATCTAAAGCGACAGGTTACCCCATAGCGAAGGTAGCCACAAAGGTAGCGTTGGGCTACAGTCTGGATGAGATTAAAAATACTGTAATGGGTAATACTTCTGCCTACTTTGAACCAACCCTTGATTATGTAGTGGTAAAAATACCTAAATGGCCTTTTGATAAGTTTGTAAAGGCAAATAGGACGCTAGGCACTCAGATGATGGCGACAGGTGAGGTTATGGCTATCAGCAGTTCGTTCGAAGCCGCGCTGATGAAGGCGATCAGATCACTTGAGCTTGGTATATTCACCCTTGAGCAGGATATATATAAGCCGCTGAGTACTGATACAATAGAAAATAAGCTGCATGATATAAACGATGAGAGGCTTTTTGTTATTGCAGAGGCTCTCAGAAGAGGAATTGCAGTTGAGACAATAAATAAAGTTACCAAAATAGACAACTTCTTTCTATGCAAGATTTATGAACTGGTGAAGATGGAGGAAAGACTTAAAACAGTAACACAGGACAGCATTTCACCTGAACTGCTGCGGAAAGCCAAGATGCTTGGTTTTCCGGATGTGAGCATTGCACGCTATATTGACTCGGATAGACAATCGGTAAAAAAGAGATGCAGCGAGTTTGGAATCGACGTTGCTTATAAGACAATTGATACCTGCGCAGCGGAGTTTGAGGCAGCATCGCACTATTATTACTCCACATATGATATGCTGAGTGAAGTGAAGAAATCCGATAGGAAGAAAGCACTCGTAATAGGTTCGGGTCCAATCAGAATAGGTCAGGGAATTGAATTTGACTATTGCTCCGTTCACTCGGTATGGGCGTTAAGAGAGCAAGGGTATGAGACTATCATCGCAAACAATAATCCAGAGACGGTCAGCACCGACTTTGATACCTCCGACAGACTGTATTTTGAGCCTCTGACCATTGAGGACGTAGAAAACATCATTGAATGCGAAAAACCTGAGGGAGTAGTTGTACAGTTTGGTGGTCAGACTGCAATTAAACTGGCAAATGCTCTTAGTAATCTGGGTGTAAAAATTTTTGGTACCCAGGCTAAAGATATCGATGCTGCAGAGGACAGAGAAAAATTTGACAAAATACTAGAAAAGGCCGGCATTCCCCGTCCGAAAGGCAAGACGGTTTACACACTTGAACAGGCTCTGGAAGCTGCAAACGAATTGTTTTACCCGGTATTGGTACGTCCTTCTTATGTCCTGGGAGGACAGGGAATGGAGATAGCCTATAACGATGAGGATATCACCGAGTTCATGGAGATTATAAACAGAGTTAAACAAGACTATCCAATTCTAGTGGATAAATACCTTATGGGCAAGGAAATAGAGGTTGACGCGATATGTGATGGCGAAGACATACTAATACCGGGTATTATGGAACATTTGGAACGAGCGGGTGTGCACTCAGGAGACAGTATTTCGGTATATCCGGCAGCATCTCTTAACAAATCAACGGTTCAGAAGATTATCAGATATTCGGAGAAACTAGCAAGGGCGCTGAATGTCATTGGGTTGATCAATATTCAGTATGTGCTTTACAATAATGAGCTTTATGTAATAGAGGTAAATCCCCGTTCAAGCCGCACTGTCCCATATATCAGCAAGGTTACTGGCATCCCGATGGTAAATATTGCAACAAAGATTATGACGGGGAAAAAGCTCAGCGATTTCAAGTTTGGAACAGGGCTGTACAAGGAGGCTGATTATGTGGCAGTCAAGGTGCCGGTGTTCTCCTTTGAGAAGCTCCATGATGTAGATACGAGCCTGGGACCTGAAATGAAGTCAACCGGCGAAGTGCTCGGAATAGGCAAGACGTTCCAGGAGGCACTTTACAAAGGCATTACAGCCACAGGTATCAAACTGCCCGGAAAAAACGGTGGCATTTTGATGACTGTGAGAGATTCTGACAAGAACGAGTTGATTCCGATAGCTGAGCGGTTTGAGAAACTGGGCTATGAACTCTGGGCTACCGGAAAGACAGCTCATATGCTTAATATGCATGGAATTGCAACTAATGCGGTAAAGAAAATCGGTGAGTGCTCACCTAACCTGCTGGATCTTATTACTTCCGGCAGAATCAAGCTTGTGGTCAATACGCCTACTAAAGGCCGCCAGCCTGAGCGGGATGGCTTCAAAATAAGGCGTAAGGCAGTAGAAATGTCTATACCCTGCCTGACATCACTGGATACAGCCAAAGCGGTACTGGACTGTATTGAAATGGAGAATAGGGGCAGTGAACTGGAGGTCGTAGACTTGAGTGTGTTCGAAGACTAAACGAAATTTTGTCATGCGTTGTTTCTACGGAGTTTTGTGAAGATTACAATGAAAGACAGGCTTCCGGATTCAAATGGAGGTGTCCATGCCAAAGCAATTGAACGACAGAGTAATAAGTGTTGAGATGCTTACAGAGGATATTTACAGGATGACAGTAGAATCGGAATATATATCGGCAAATGCTGTTGCAGGGCAATTCGTCAACATAAAATGCTGTGAAGGTATGCAAGCGCTGCTGAGACGCCCTGTAAGTATTTGTACGGCGAACAGAAAAAACGGTTGTTATGATCTGCTGTTTCAGAAAAAAGGCAGCGGCACCGGCCTACTGTCATTAAAAAAGCCTGGTGACTGTCTGGATGTGCTGGGCCCGTTGGGTAATGGGTTCAACCTGAATGCTAAGTACGAGAGTATTGCAGTAGTAGGAGGCGGAATAGGTATTTTCCCATTGCTTTTCCTGCTTAATGAGAGCAAGGCCGCTATAAAAAAAGCATATCTGGGCTTTCGTACTGCAAAGCTGATAGTGCTTGAGGAAGAATTCAAACGCAGCGCAAGCACTCTGGAGACAGCAACGGATGACGGCAGTTATGGTACAAGTGGTTTTGTAACGGATATTCTTAAGAGGGATTTAGAATCGGAACAGTTTGATATGATCTATTCATGCGGTCCGAATCCAATGCTGAAGATGGTAGTAGAGATTGCTTCCGCCAACAAAACACGATGTCAGGTATCGCTAGAGCAGCGTATGGGCTGCGGCTTCGGCGCCTGTCTGGTCTGTGCCTGCAAGATTCAAGCCGAAGGTGATAATTGGCAGTACGGCCATGTATGCATGGATGGCCCCATATTCAATGGACAAGACGTTATTTTTGAGTGAAACAGTTTGTAAGGACATCAATGTAAATGCCGATATGATAGAATGGAGATAGAAGTGAATAGCAGCGACTTAATGGTTGATATTGGAGGATTAAAACTGAAGAATCCTGTCATCGCCGCTTCCGGCACATTCGGTTTTGGTAGGGGGCATGCTGAATACATTGATCTGAACAAGCTGGGCGGTATTTGTGTGAAAGGCCTTACATTACAGCCTCGTCAGGGCAATAAACCTCCGAGAGTTGCAGAAACACCTGCAGGCATGCTCAATAGCGTTGGGCTGCAGAATCCAGGCGTAGAGGCTTTTATAGCAAAGGAAATACAGTTTTTAAGGGGCTATTCTACAGCAATTATTGCTAATGTAGCTGGCAACACCATCGAAGAGTACTGTGAGATGGCGAGGATACTGTCGGAGGCTGACATTGACGCCGTTGAACTGAATGTATCCTGTCCCAATGTAAAAGCAGGATGTGTAGCTTTTGGAAACACAGCATCAAGTATTTTTGAGATTACGTCGCAGGTGAGAAAATATTGTAAAAGACCGCTGATTGTCAAGCTGACGCCCAATGTGTCAAATATCGCCGAAATAGCTGCCGCAGCAGAGGAGGCAGGAGCGGATGCACTGTCATTGATCAATACACTTTTAGGGATGGTCATTAATATCGAAACCAGAAAGCCGGTACTTGCCAATAATACCGGCGGCTTATCCGGACCGGCTGTGAAGCCGGTGGCTGTCAGAATGGTATATGAAGTAGCGCAAGCAGTAAAGGTGCCTGTCATCGGTATGGGGGGCATTTCAAATGGCTGCGATGCTGTGGAATTTCTACTGGCCGGAGCCACTGCCGTCATGGTGGGTACTGCAGGACTTATCTATCCTGATGCATGTATAAAAGTGTGCGAAGGTATTGAACAATATATGCAAAAGCACAATTTGAAAAGAATTAGCGAAATAACAGGTAAACTGGAAATGAACAGGTGATATGATGAAAACAAAACTTATTTTTATAAGGCATGCAGAAGCTGAAGGAAACAAAACAAGACGTTTTCATGGCTGGACAGACTCAAACCTGACAGAAAGAGGTCATCTGCAGGCACAGAGAGTGGCCGACAGATTAAAGGGTATGGATATTGACATCTTATACTCGAGCAGCCTTAAAAGAGCCTTACAGACAGCCGGCTAT
>CAYGHY010000111.1:0-9584 GCA_964349435.1 uncultured Oscillospiraceae bacterium | reverse complement strand
TCCAGTGGTTGGTTAAAGTATTTTGGGTCACTTAATTCATTTATCAGCTTATTATCATACTTGTATTGGTATATTAGAGGATTGTAGTTTTTACCTTTTATATCCTTTTCCAAGTCATCATATGCATCAAGCAGGTATATCCATTTGCCCAAATTGTAACCAATCCATCTCAGGGATTTTTCATTTTTTTCACTACCGCAAAACTGTTCATGGGCAGTAACCTCTTCCATCAGCTTCGCAAAAGGCTCTGCAGCCATGTCCATCGATGCGCATTTTGCTTTTTCAAGCTGAACTAGATCATCCAGCCTTTTTTCAATGATTATGCACTTATTAGCATACTTTTTTTTAAGTTTTCCGAAAGATCGCCCCATCAGCATAATGGCTGCCGTTGGTATCAGTACGCTGCCATCCCGACGTTTGTCTTCCAGGTTATAGTACGCCAGTAATATGTTAATGTCTGAGGCATAATCAATTATACTATTATCTCGAATAATATGTCTTTTAATAATAGGATGTGCTATACAGCGCATTATTTTCACTTTTGCCAGCTCACCCGTAACTGCAGATAACAGAACTGCCAAAAAAGCAGAGTCATAATTCAGTGTTAACCTCTCCAGTTGGCCGTGCCTTTTGCCGATTGACTTGCATACTCCGCAATAATAAGCTCTGAAAAGCTCATATTCCTTTATTTTCATTTCCGGTTTTTCCGGAACAATATAACCGAACATATATTAGACCTTTCTGTCCATTTATCCACTCCTGACTGTTTTATGTTTTATTCTCCAATACGTCCTAGCATACATGAAGAAAGCAAACAATGCTGCCAATATCGCCAGTAAGAGAAAGAACCGGTTGAATGGCAAATCAATCAGAACTCTATAGCTGAACGGCTTGTCGAATATCAGCATCACTATGGCCAGGTAAAAGACGACCGTAGCCAATTTCCCGTACCAATTAGCCGATGCAACATAATTGTCCTGTTTGTATAGGACAATCGCACCGATACCCAACAAAATCTCTTTGGCAAGAATGACGACAAGCAGCTCCACCGGAATGACTTTTAATATCAGAGACAGTATTACAAGAGCTGTAGTCTGCATGAGTTTGTCAGCCAATGGATCCGCAACCTTCCCCCAAGAGGTAACGAGACTGCATTTTCTGGCAATATATCCGTCTAGTATGTCGGTTAAGCCACCTGAAAGAAACAGTATTACTGCAACAACATAATTCCGGTTACAAAGAAAATATGCAAACAAGGGTATCAATAAAAAGCGTAATGCCGTCAGTATATTTGGAATATTCACCAACTCACCGCCCAAGCTTTAATATTATATAGTCTACCATATAAAACTAATCTGTTTCAATGCATATACACCAAGAAAATTCGCTTCTCTCATGACTTAACGTCAGCAATAAACCATTGCCTTTTCTATCAATTCGCTGATTTTGGGTCTATATTTTTTAATATTAACAGGCTTCAAATGGTTATTGGTCCAGATATGTAAAGTTTCTCCTTCGGTTATCACCTTATCGACTCCAGCTTTATTTACTTCATAGTGGAAGAGAAGTCTGGTTCCGGTATGTTCTTTTATGTACGTCTTGACAATTAGTTCATCCTCATACCGAGCAAAACCCTTAAAAGAACATCTTAACTCCAACAAGGGCAACAGAGCGCCATTTTCCTCAATCTTTGAGTAAGGCATGCCTATTTTCCTTATAAAATCTGTTCTGCCTGCTTCAAACCATACCGGATAGTTGGAATGATGTACAATGCCCATCTGATCTGTTTCAGCATATCTGACTATTATAGAAGTATTAGAAATAATCATAATATCTCCCAATGCAGTATCTGGAAAATATTAAGCCCGTTCTTGCTATATGATTTGCAGAAAAGATTTGTTCAATGAGTTAAATAATTTGCTGCAACAATCTCTTAAGGTAATACAAGTGTAAAAACTTGAAGCCCCAGATCTTTTCTTTATTGTATATAGCAAGCTCCCGGGATTAATATTTCGGATTGGTTTATCAGCCGTGTATAATCAATAGCCTTTTTCTATGATAACACTATGTGCCTCTTCCACTTCAGCTTCCGGTACCAGCACTTCAAAATAGTTGTCATTATTATCGTGATTTTTACTGATTGGACGAAGTTTAACGAGAATTCCTTCTTTAGTGAGCAGCTCTTGCAACGTAGTCGCTATTTCCTTGCTTTGAGCCATGTATACTACTGTCCACATTTTAACACGCCCCTTTTTGAACTATTCACCTGATAAAATCTCCCCATGGCAAGATAGTATTTTGGATTTTCCCCTCACTTTTATTGCAGAAGTATTCTCCGTAAACTGAGCCAATAGTACCTCTCCCTTGTCAAGTTTTTCTGTGTGGTGAAATTTGGTATCTTTACCTCTGGTAAGACCAATTACATTTACTCCATTTTCTTCAGCTTTAATAACAACATATTCGCCAAGTATCTTGTCCAGTTCACAATTCAATGAAACCACCTCCTAATCACTATATAGTATTTTTTTCGAAAAATCAACACAATTTGTCCTCAAAATAGCCGAGACCCTTTATCTGTGTGCTTTTGCCTTTTATCAATCCGCTTTTATCCTTCCCTTGTAACCACCTTCACATTCTCGCATCCAAATCGTTCGGCCAGCTCATTAAGCAACGTTTCACATATTTCTACACTTTGTTCTTCGATATTCGCATTGACATCATTTCCCATATTTCCTGCACTGTAAAAACACACTGGTGTGTTTCCATTAAAATATCTCAATAAAGAAAAAGTAGCTTTCATCAACTTACCGTCAGGAGATTCGTCTGTCCTTATATATATTTTGTCTGTTCTTGTGGCGCTGTTCCGCTTCCATTCACCCTTTCTTTCGTCCTCTATAACTTTTTTCTTGATCGGACGAACACTTTCACAGATTATTTTGGGTTGTTCCTCCTCCTTTATACTAATCCTTCCATCAATAAAAACAGCATTTTCATCAACAAGCATGTCGGAATGTCTGGACAGAACAGTTGGAAATACAATAATCTCCATGCTCCCGTAAAGGTCTTCCAAAGTAACAAAAGCCATAAGATTGTTATTCTTGGTCGTTTTGGTTTTCTTATCTGCAACAATACCGCCGACAGTAACCAGCATCCCATCCGTCAGACTTTTGCCGCGAGTGCCGATACTACCTTCAGAGACCTCAGAAATTTCCGTTCCTTCGGTTCCTGCGTCACTAAGAAGGTCAGAGCTGTTAAGTGTAGTCTCGGATTTTATTTCCATTTCAAACTCTTTAAGCGGATGACCAGAAACATATAACCCCAACATCTCCTTTTCCATCGTTAGAAGCATTTTCGGTGAAAACTCCTTCAAATCGGGAAAACTATCTTCTGCCGCCATAGAATGCACCTCTCCCGGCAATTCAAAAAGCGACAGCTGCCCCTCAAGCTTATTCTTCAGACTTTGCTGCATCCCATCAAAAAGCTTTTCATATACAGCCATAAGCTTTGACCTGAAAATGCCGAAGGAGTCAAATGCACCACACTTTATCAGGCTTTCAACACATCTTTTATTAATATCCCTGCCGCCAACTCGTTCACAAAAATCACTAAAGCTTTTGAATATGCCTTTTTCAATTCTTTCAAGAATTAACTCTCCGACGGCATTCTCACCCACATTTTTAACAGCCGCCATGCCAAATCGTATCTTACCGTTTGCTACTGTAAATCTTACTTCGCTTTCATTGACATCCGGTGGTAATACTTCAATGCCCATCAACTTGCACTCATGGACATACTGGGAAATCTTGTCGCTGCTGCCTAAAAAACTGTTTAGTGATGCCGCCATAAACTCCACCGGGTAATAATATTTAAGCCATGCCGTCTGATACGCAATCACTGCATAAGCAGCCGCATGGGACTTGTTAAAAGCATAGCTGGCAAAGTCCATCATCTGGTCAAATATCCGGTTAGCTGCCTTTTCATCTACACCATTCCTGATAGCGCCCTTGACGATTATTTCCCCGTTCTCATCTACAATACCATGAATAAAGCTCTGCCGCTCCTTCTGCATCACATCATGCTTTTTCTTTGACATGGCACGCCTGACAAGGTCGGAACGTCCCATGGAATAGCCCGCCAGATCCCGGACAATTTGCATAACCTGTTCCTGGTACACCATACACCCGTAGGTAACATCCAATATTCCTTCCAACAGCGGGTGTTCATATTCTACTTTCCCGGGGGAATTCTTATTTCTGATGTATTTAGGAATTGACTCCATAGGTCCCGGTCTGTAAAGTGAAATACCTGCAACAATATCCTCCAGGGAAGCAGGCTGCAGTTCCTTCATAAACTGCGTCATTCCCGCACTTTCCAGCTGGAAAACACCCGAAGTCTTGCCGTCTCCTATCATTTTGTAGACATCGGCATCATCCATATTCAACATTTCAATATCCAGCCTTATCTCATGGTTTCTATTAATCAGCACAATCGCATCCCGGATGACAGTTAAGGTTCGAAGACCTAAAAAATCCATTTTCAGCAGACCAAGTTCCTCAAGCAGACCCATTGCAAACTGGGTTGTCACACTTTCATCATTCTTTTGCAAGGGGACATAATCTGTAATTGGATCCTTTGAAATCACTACTCCTGCAGCGTGAGTGCTGGCATGACGCGGCATGCCTTCAAGCAATCTGGCGGTGTCTAAAAGCTCGTTAGCGCTTATATCTTCCTTGTACGTCCTTTTAAGCTCTGGATTTAGTTCAAGTGCCTTATCAATTGTCATACCGATCTGGAAAGGTATCATTTTGGCTATCCGGTCAACTTCTCCATAGGGAATGTCCAGTGCCCTTCCCACATCCCTGATGGCACCCCTTGCTGCCATGGTTCCGAAGGTTATGATTTGCGCCACTTTGTCTTCACCATATTTACGAACAACATAATCAATAACCTCCTGCCTTCTTTCATAACAGAAGTCAATATCTATATCAGGCATGGTCACTCTTTCAGGGTTTAGAAATCTTTCAAAAAGGAGTTTGTATTTGAGCGGATCAATGCTTGTGATTCCAAGGCAGTATGCTACCAGACTTCCCGCGGCGGAACCCCTTCCGGGCCCTACCATAATACCATTGTCTTTTGCATATTTAATAAAATCCCATACAATCAAAAAATAGTCCACATATCCCATTTGTTTGATAACCTGGAGTTCATAATCGAGCCGTGTTAAGTACGATGGAGTTGCTGAAGCACCTGCCGGCAGACGTCCAAAGCCTTCAATACAAAGGCTGTGCAGGTATTCGAAAGGCTCCCTTTCTCTCGGCACTGTGAATTGGGGCAGATGCAGCTTGTTGAATTCCAGCTCAACATTACAGCTTTCTGCTATTTTCACCGTATTTTCAATCGCCTCCGGGATATTTTTAAAGGCAGCAATCATTTCTTCCTGTGATTTGATATAAAAATCATCCGAGCTAAACTTCATCCTATTCCCATCTGTAATTTTTCTGCCCGTCTGAATGCAAAGCAATACTTCATGAGCTCTTGCATCTTCACGTCTGAGGTAATGGGCATCATTGGTAGCCACAAGCGGAATTCCAGTTTCTTCTGATAGTTTGATCAAACTTTGATTGACCAGGTTTTGCTCTTCTATGCCATTAGTCTGAAGCTCAAGATAAAAGTGACCCTGACCAAATATTTCATTAAAGGTTAAAGCCTTCTGTT
Source organism: uncultured Oscillospiraceae bacterium (assembly GCA_964349435.1). Taxonomy (GTDB): domain Bacteria; phylum Bacillota; class Clostridia; order Acetivibrionales; family DTU013; genus CAYGHY01. The sequence continues at coordinate 3,869 of CAYGHY010000111.1, read as the reverse complement.
TTGCCTTCTTATAATCGCCTTCAATTATTGCTGCAGGAACATCTCCGGAGAGACATGCGCTAAGCGCCGTAATACCCTTGGAATGGCTTCTGAGTACCTCCAGATCTACTCTGGGCTTATAGTAAAAGCCTTCAGTATAACCTATCGAAACAATTTTCATGAGGTTTTTATAACCTTCATTATCCCTTGCAAGCAGCACCAGATGCCCCTGATCGGCATCCAACCCAGGCTGCCTGTCGAAGCGGGTGCGTTTAGCAGTATATACTTCGCAGCCTAGAATAGGCTTAATGCCATTTTTAATTGCGGCTTTATAAAAATCAATTACTCCGTACATAACACCATGATCAGTTATAGCTATGCTATCCATACCCAGCGATGCTGCGCGTGTTATCAGATCCGGTATTCTGTTTGCGCCGTCAAGCAGACTGTACTCTGTATGGACATGAAGGTGAACGAACTCCACCTTTTTCTTATTATTTACACCTTCATTCACCTTATATTCCCATCCTCCAAATAAGACTATAGCGAAAACTGTTTTATGATCTGCATACATGCCCTTGCAGAAATAACATGAACGTTTTAAGTGAATTCCTGCAAGGATTATACTGCAGTTATCACTGTAGTTATCACTGTAGTTATAACAGTCATCAATAAAATATCTGGCGTTGTAGTTATAACTTAAATTATGAACCAACTTATTCATCAATTCAAGCTTTACTTTGATATGCATTTAGGGATCATTGAAATATAACTTCCGCTATGGCTTTTAACAGAGTACCTTTACCTATTATAATTCACAACTGTCTACAATAAAAATATTGGTTTCTTCAGATAGGTCAATTTCATGTAAAATGCTCTTCTTTTTCGTTCTATCGTCATAAACGATCCGGACAACAGGCCTTGTTGGCGCACCTCTGTTATCCTTGATAACAAGTCCACGCTCCTTGGTATTAAGCAGCACACCTGTTCCGACCGGATAAACCGTAACATATTTTACAAAGCTATCAATAACCCTGGGATCGAAAAAATTTACTCCAAGAGATGTAATATATTCATAAACTTCATTAGGTTTAAGCTTTTTCCTATAAACGCGGTCAGAGGTTAACGCATCGTAAACGTCTGCAACTGCCACAATTCTGGCAAAAATCTGTATATTATCATTTTTAAGCTGAAGTGGATATCCGCTTCCGTCATACCTTTCATGATGACCAAAGGCTATGTAGGCAGAAGCCATATTAACCTTACCACTCTTTCTCATCATGTCATAACCAAAAATCGTATGCTTTTTTATTTCTTCAAATTCTGCAACGGTGAGCTGTGTAGGCTTTTTCAATATCGCCTGCGGTATGCAAAGCTTGCCGATATCGTGCATTATCGCTCCGACGCCCAATTCTTTCAGCCTTTGCAAATCAAAGCCTAGCCCGATGCCTGTGATCAGGGAGAGTATACATACATTCACCGAATGCTCAAAGGTATAATCATCAACAGATTTAATATCTGAAAGGTTGTATAGAACATTGTTATTTAAAAGCAACTCATCAATTACATTATTTACTACTTCCTTAACGCTTTCCACATTGAGAGTTGTGGAAAAGTGGTAGTTGTCCATCAATTTTTTAATAAGAGTTATTGCTTCATTACGGGTCTGTTCACAAACAACATCTTCCACTACCACATCGTAAGATATATCATCCTCTAGATAAATTTCGTTAACACCATGTCTTTTAAGTTTATCGATATAAATTTCTTTTAACTCAATACCCTTCGTAAGTAGCACTCCTCCATCGGAATTAAATATGGTACGAGCCAGTTTCAATCCTAATTGTACCGAGTTGATGTTTACTTTTCGCATATGATCCTCCGGACCTTTTCTTTGGTAACGGATACTAACTTGAGAGTCAAAAGTTTATAGCAATCAGACAGCTTCATCTTCGTATTCATCATCATACAAACAAGTTTGTTTGCGTTGCTTGGCAGTGATTATCTTAAATGTGGCAGTATCACTGTAATTGCAGAAATTATAATAGAACTCTTGCTGCAATACGGAGCATACAGTTTCTTCGGTTGGGATTTCGGATGTTTTAGTACGGAGCCAGCCGGTATACTTGCTCCAAATGTTCTTTGAAAAGTTTATAGCTAAAATCTGGAGGAGTCCAATGGAAATGCAGCCTATGTTTACAAATCCTTCAATGGCCTTTGTTGCTTTAACAATTAGCTGCTGCTGGTGCTCATCTGTGACTATGGAGAGATCCCTTGGTGTTTTCCTGTTAAGCTTGGGCATGGCACGTGTCCAAAAATGCTGGATTATTTCATATGGGAGAAGATTCAAGTTGGATGACATTAATATGCATATGCCCGAGCCGTTTTTTACAAGGATAATCCTCACTTTCTTCATTATCGGCCTCCATATCAAGTCCAGACAAAGATAGGATAAGGAAGCACTTTTGCCGTAAATATCAAGGAATAAAGGCTGAAACTTGTCAGCCTGGGTGGTAAAGAGTTTTATCAAATCAACTTTTTCCCCTCTGACCGGAGGTCTTCCCCGGAGGCCTGTACGTGGCTTTGGGTCTTCATAGGCCACTGTATTCATTTTTGCCTTGGTTATGATATGAAGCATCTGGTTGCCACACTGGTCAATACATCCAACTGCAATCTTGAATGCAGGTCCGGTTGCATAATAGGCGTCAAGGATTAGGATACAGGCTTTTGAAAGATAGCCTGTAATACGCTTTGCCATTAAAAGCGTCCGTGTGACAACACTGTCCTTATCCGTATTGGCTGTACTTTTGGATTTATCATCCTCGAACTGGTGGATTTCGCCAACTCCTTCGTGAATTTCGGCCGCAACGGGAGTACAGAAGTATTTCTTAAGATTGCCCACAAGTATTCCTATAAAACCGAAGTGATGACCGAATATGCACGAAGCTTTTCCTGAATTTTCTGACTCTTGATGGAGCTTTTTCACCGCAGGCATCTTCTTGGCTTCCTTTACGACCTTTATGCCGTCACCTACCAGTAGGATAAACCCATTGAAGGTGACCACATGACAATGCTTGCATATGACATTAACCCAGCATTGTTGAAGCTTTCCCAGGCTCCATGAAGAAGCCCTGAAAAAGCACAACATGGCCTCATATAGTTTCGGACACAAGTTTAGGCATCTCACCAGTGAGGTTAAACCGCGTACGTCACGCCGCACAATAAAACCGACAACTACAGTGACAAACCAGTTAAATGCTGCGGTACGGCTAAAACATGCCGAGAACTCCTTAAGGTAGGTATTAAGTTGTCTGAACAATCCCTACACCTCCTTGAATGTGAAGGTATTGGGAGCAGTCCTGACAATTCCGCTACCGGCTCTAACCTTTTTTGAAATAGCGGAAGATAGAGAATCTCTTTCAATATTGACCTTATATTCACGCTTTGCTATTTCAATGATTTCGTTGATATGGAGCGGTCTTTCAGCTTTACGGAGTATAGACTCTACGTATTGAAACTTATACGCACGTTTTGACCTCTTTGACGGCATACCATCCCTGACCCTGTTGATTACATCTAAAGTGGATTTAGCCAATTCCTCGATAAGGTCAAGGTATTTTTGGAACTCATCCATTGGTGCAACCCCCCTTTTATCTTTAGTATACGATTAAATTATACACCGAATGTATGAGTAAGTAAAGTACCTACTGTTAAAATGTTTTAGCAGGTGTTCAGCCTGATTACGTATAAACTATTAACTTTTCAATGTTCATGTACGTAAATTTAATATTTCACTTGAGAACTTTTGACTCTCAAGATACTAATTCGACATAAATAAACTAAATTCCTTCCCTTTGACGGTCACGGATTACCTTGTGGCCTCGGCTCTT
>CAYGHY010000110.1:0-9613 GCA_964349435.1 uncultured Oscillospiraceae bacterium | reverse complement strand
CTTCGCCCTGACCTGCATTGAATCGGTCGGCAAGGGCTGCAGCTCTGTCAGGTTCTCCTCTTCCGCTTGGGGGTTCCCGCCTTCTTCGGCTGGTTGGGAAGGCGTTTGAGCTGGATCTGAGTTCATTGATGCTGTTTCTCCTTCCACAGGACGCGCTATACGCCGCTATATTCCGTGCGTTCAGAATTCCCCGACCCCGCCGGTGGAAACGGCTCTCAGGCCATTCTCTCACTCTACCAGGCATTCCTTATGCCGCTGCTTCCGCAACGGTGTACAGGGCCTTACCGGGTTCGTTCATGTTGGCCCCCCTAATGGTTCGTATATGTGGCATTTGTCAACAGGTAATGTTGTCATTTGCAAAGAACCTTCAGTACAACAGTATTATGGAAGCGTACCAATCGCTAGAATTTACATTATTACCTTATTCATGATAACCATCTCAAGTTCATTTTCTTAAGTGTATGTTATTGTCAATTACTAATTTTTGCATAAACAAAGCAGCATATTGCAATGACGACATAAGCAACAACCAAAGGAATTTTTGTCGCCGCAAAGAATACGCTGTAAAGGTTAAATGATCCTATAACAAGAGCAACAACCTCAAATGCTTTACCACGGAGATCTTTTTTAAGGCGGTTAGATTTGGCAAATATAGGGAGGATAATGGATGCTACACTGCAAATAATCCACAACAAGAAGAGGTTAATTCCCTCAAAGAGCATCCCATACATTCCTAAAGCAGAGACGCTAATTAGAAAAGAAATAACAGAAACAATACTGAACTTGTCTTTTTTGTCATCATTTGATGCATCAACAGTGCCAAGAGTTTTTGTTTGCCTGTGTTCTTTTTGTAAATCTGTGTTTCTTTCTTTCTGATTTATCTTTGTTTTAAACTCTTGTGTTTGGGCACTTAGCATATCGTTATTTCTGGTTTTTATTCTTCCTGTTTCTCTGGTAATTATTTCCTGCAGAATTGGAGATTGGTATAAATCTTCTTCCTTTTTTTTAATTATTCCAAGCATTTTATTTGACAATTTTACCAGCTTTCGTTGATCATCTACTTCCAAATTACTTTGTTGCTGCTGTTCGAGTAATTCAAGCTTATCAACAAGAATCTGATTTTGTTCCACCGTGACACTTAAGAGGTGAAAAACATTTTTGAACTCGTTTATTGCTCTTTTTTCCTGATCAGACTCAGCGATAACTTCATTCTTATTTAGCAAAATTGCTCTTGGATTCTCATCGTTTACCTTAGTGCCAATTTGCTTTTCATGGAGTCCATTACTTGAGACAACATCAGCTTCTGGATTGTTTTTTCCGTTCTCCAGGTTTGTTGAAGATGAAGGCAACGATTGATTTGCTTGCTCCTTCGCCACAGCATCCCGTATCTTCTGCTCTGAGCGTTCGTGAACCGCCGCCCGGTACTCCGCCTGCCGTTCCTGGCTCTTGGCGAGTTGCTCCTTGTAAACCTTCTCCCGCTCCCTCGCAACCATGTCACGCAGCGGGGCGCTCATCTGCAAATCCAGGAGCGTCCTGTCTGCCGCGTCCAGCTCGGCTTTCAGCTTGTTGATGTCAGCCCGGACCTCGTTCTTGGCTTCTTGCGACCCCTTGTTGACATAGAGCAATCTCCGCTTCTCCAGCAGGGCGTTCAATTCGCCCTCAAGCCGGTTGTAGCGGTCGGCGTTCTTGCGGTAGGCTTCCACGCTCTTCTTCTCCGCATCCGTCTGGGCAACGTTGCCGAAAGCACCGGCAAGGATGGCGCGGGCGGAGGGCAGGGAGTTTTCCGGGTCGCGCTCAGCGTAATGTATGCTGGGGCTAGAAATGTTATGCATCTCATCTTGTTGGTTGGTTCTGTTATCTTTGTTCATGTTGCTCTCCCTGACTGATGTCCAAAAAGTTAGCTAAAATTGGTCCCTTCCTAGTCTCCTACGCACTTGCTGCAAGGCTCGAGTCCTTTGCCCAATGCTTCAGAAAGTGAGCCATTCCGGGTATCTTTTGACCGGCTGAGAGTATAGCACCAATCAACTGAGTGATAGGATTTCCCTTTCGGCACCCAATAAACCTGAGTTGTATCCAGCCGGGGATAAAGTACCAAATCCTACTGCTTCCGAGTCAGGGTTTCGTACACCAGCTCTCCTTCTGAAGCGATAAGATCACCCCAGGTTGAATTAAAATCGGTTCCGTATACCTTCAGCTGTGTTGGGATTGCGGTTGCTTTGGGTGAAGCAGTGACAGATACAGAACGAGGGGACGGCGTGGTTGTTATTCTTTTGTTGGCCCCAGGAGGCGAAGTACACCCGCTTATCAGCAAGATCAGGCAGAGCAACACCAGAAGATATACTCGCTTTTTCATTAGAACCCTTTCTAAGTTCGAAAAACAAGGCATTCAATGAATTCAGTAGTACAGTCACTCAATCTTCCACCTATTATAATGCCAATCCCAATCACTTTCAGGAATTGTTATTGTTCTGCCGTCTGTAGTATGCATTTTCGTTACAGCTGCATAGATGTATTCGATTCCGTTATATCCTGTGATATCAGTATAGCCAACGAACGTGGAGCTGTTGGGATTTATGGTTTTTGAATAAATCGCTTCAGAATAATAACCACTCGTCCAACTGTATGTGATTCTCTCGTTATAAACATTTTCACAATAAAAGGTTATCGTGAACCCATCAATCGTACTCTTTTTACTTGTGTTGGTGACCTTGGGATTGAATGACACATAACTGCTGTGCTCATTCCAGTATGCATAATCGCCAATTACAAGCGGGTATTCTGGTTCGAGATATGGCGTTGGTGTCGCCTTGGGCATGACCACCTTTACTAAAGAGGATTTGTCGGAAACATTCTTTCCATTTACGCTTTCAACTTTGTAATGATATGTGTCTCCTTTATTCGTATTCGTATCGACATACTTATTGACCGTCACTGTAGCCAGGAGGCTGTATTCATTTATAAGTTTGAGAAATTCGCTTGATTGGTTTGAGCGGTAAACCTTGTACTCTGTAGCGCCTGGTACCTCTTTCCAAGTAATCGTTACGGTAGTGCCTATAATGGAGGCTTTCACGTTGGTGGGTTTGGATAACCTCGGCGTGGGTGAGGGTGTCGGTGAAGGCTTTGGTGTTGCTGTAGGTTTTGGAATCGCATATTGGGAGAAGAACAAAGCCTGCATTTCAGGCGTAGCGATGCCATCGGCTTTCAGACCATTTGCCCTTTGGAATTCCTTCACGTATTCAGCCGTTGTTTCCGTGAAACTATTGTTAACAGTCTTATTGCTGAAGTATCCTAACTCATACATGCGTTCCTTCAATCTCGCGACGTCAGGATCGTTCATGCCGACTTTCAGGGTTTTATATTTTGCTATTTCCTCTTGGGTAATGAAACTGATGGGTGCAGGCGTTGGGGAAGGTATAGGTTTAGGTGATGGTAATGGTGAAGGTGATGCAGTTGCCTTTGATACAAATATACTTACTTCGTTTGATTTATTTGAAAATCCTTGTTCAATATTACTTGAAGCGACTGCATAATAATATGTTTTCCCTTCCATGACACTGGTATCTATGTATGAGGTGGTTTCTGTCAATCCTATCAATGTTAATATCCTGTCTGATGTGGAGGAGCGATATATCTTATACCGTTCTGCACCTTTGACTGCATCCCAGGATATTATGACAGTTTTTCCAATAGCTGTAACAGTGATGTTGTTTGGGGCTGACAATTTTGGCTTTTCGGTTGGTTTTGGGGTAGGGGATGGCGGTGTGGGAACTGAGGAGATTCCTGCTGGAACAGTTTCCATCGAATATTCTGACAATTCCGATCTATCCGAGGGACTATCTCCAACACTTTCGATTTTGTAAAAATAAGTGATACCACTGCAAATTTTGCTATCAGTGAATCGCGTGTTTGTTGTTTCTCCAATAAATGTATAGTCACCATTTATCTCAGTTGCACGGAAAATGTTATATGAAATCGCTTCATTGGCTATTGTCCATGCCAACATGATCGAGTTTCCAGAAAAAAGGGCAGCTACTACTGATGGTGGCTTAAGTTTAGTTGTTTTTATTGGTGGAACTGTTGATATGGGACTTTGTGTAATTTTCGGTAATACATAGTCTGAATCATACTGTTTATACATTGCAATAGCATGTGAAATATCAACAGCAAAATTGATGTTTTGGCCTTCCTCAACGGTTGAAGAAGTAATTCCGATCACTTCGCCATTCTCATTGAACAAGGCTCCACCGCTGCTTCCGTGCGAGATGGGAGCCGTGAATTGGATTTCCCTTCTGTTATCAAAGTCGATAATTGCACTGATAATGCCCGTACTGAATGTGTTGAACAATCCCTTGGGGTATCCAATTGTTGCGATAGGCTGCCCGCGCTTCAAGACAGGTCGGTCTGCCAGTTTCAAAGGCTTGAGATTGGTTGGCGATTGGAACGATATGATTGCAATATCTCTTTCTTTATCCGTTACCAAAATCTTCCCGACCTTGTATTTGTTGTAGTCCTCATCATAAACAGTGATGGTAACAGCATCCTCAACCACATGATAGTTCGTGACGAATGTCTGGTTGTTGAACGCAACAAAGCCACTCCCCGAAGTATAGAACTCGCTGTCATAATCATCGTCTGTCTCAAGGTAGAGAACGGAATTTGATGCACTTTCAATGGCGTCATAGTCATCAAGAAAACTGGTAGACAACGAGATACCGAAAACAGGCGTCAAGATAAGTATAACGCCAAGCAGGAAAGATATGGCTTTTTTCATCAGACTGCAGCCTTTCGCTCGTCTTCCATCCATACCAACAAGGATGGCAAGTCTCGTTTAATAATGTGTTAAGAAGACTGTGTTGAAAGATCAACTTATTTCAATGATATAGTTATTTGTTTGTGCAGTCAATGAAAAGGTTTATATCTTGTGAACAACTTGAAACATGATTAGTTCTTCCTGTCCAGCAACTCAGGGTGCATCTCATATAAGGCTTCCGGTTTTCGCCCCGTGCCTTGCCATTCTGGCGGGGTTGTCAATCTGATGAAACCTGCTGCAGCCAAGCAGGAAAGTGCTTCATCCGTCTTCGAACCTTCTTTGAAGCGTTTTCTGTTGCGCAGCCTCTGCCTCAAGTCAGATGGAGAAAAGGGGGATTCACCCTGTTTCCTGATTTCTGTCAACACCTCACGTGCTTCCGGCGTCAGCCCCACAGACTTGCCTGTTGCCGCGAGGGCATGATCTACAAAGTATCGGGCCAGTTCAATAGCTGCGATGAAGTGTCCTTTGCTGATTGATTTGTCTGAATTCGTGATTTCAGCCATTTTGAGCAGTCCAGCAAGGCGAATGGTGTTGCCGACCAGTTTCCCTTCCCAGCCATTGGCTATTCCATGCCATTTTCCGTTCGGACCGATATTCGCTTCGACTTCTGCTGACCACTGATAATAGAGTTCTAAAGCTTCCGGAGACGGGATCAATTCTCGTCTTTCCCCGTCAAACGATTGCTTGGCAAGCGCATGCATGATTCCCGCGTATCTGCTTGCTGTATCTGCTTCGACAGGCTTTGCCGATCTGGCATCCCTTTTGCCCAACAATGATTTTGGCAAACTGTACAGGAATCGTGCGCAAAGACCCCGCTCCAGCAGCGTCTCGTTTGACAGGAAGCGTTCCAGTACCTGGGGTTGTACGGCCAACAAGATTGACAGCGCAGTATGATCAATCATTACAGGCGCACGACCGATCCGCTCAATGTAAACCGGCTCCCCTGAATATGCCTGTAACAGTATATCAATATTGGGATTATCCGAATAGGAACCGGAAGCGATGTTGAACAGGTTGCCTTCTGCTGCGGCATAAGACAAGGTGCCGCCATTTGTTTCCATCGCTTTTGCCAGAGCTTCCGGGGTTGCGTCCGTCAATGGCGGGCTGAATAGCCTGATATTCGGAATATTATCCAACTGTTGTTGTATAGATTCAGCTTCGCCTTCGTTGGCTTTTCCGATAGCTTTTTCCAATTGCTTGTTCAGTATCGTCCGCTGTAAATCGTTTGATGACTTCTCTGCAGACTTAACCTTGTTAATTATTTTTCCAATCTCCTTGATCGGCAACAAGACAGACGAGACAACTGCTGATTTACGTTCGGACGGCAGTGCGACGATGGCAATGTAAAGCTGTGTTGGTTCTGTATATCCAGGGATTACACGCACGCATGTACCAAGGCAAGCGATGGACAGCGCACCCAATACTGCACAGCCGGCCATGTCCAGCGGTACCTGGAGCGATTCCGCAAGCGCTATAACAAATTCCTTGAAAACTGTTGAAAAGCAATCGACAGGAAAAGGCATTTTCGGAGACTCATCAGGAAGATCTCCCCAAGGTGCACCTGTCCCCAACAATAATTTCTGTGCTTCAGAGGTTTCCAGCAAGGCATTGTACTCTTCAATTTCATGGATGCTCATCGGTTCCTCCTGCCATCTTCAGGAGTTCGGCTGCGCTTGCATCTTCAAGAAGGAATAGCTCGTCCTCAATCTTTGCAGCGCCTTGCACAGCCTCCCAGAAAGCGTCCGAATCTGCGCAAATTTCTGGATTTCCGATCTTAACCGCGATTTCATCAGCTTGACTAATAAAAGAATATTTCCTGTCACGTAGACTTCGCCAGTGATTGACCCGGAACTGTTCAAGGGTTCTCTTCAGATCATATGCGCTTGGCTTTTTACGAGGGCTGGAGGAAGCTCCTGTTGCTATGTTTTGTTCGGGTTCTCTGATATTGAAATCTTCCGCCAGGGCTCGAGCTGCGCTTAGAGGAGCAATGTTCAGGATTTTCTGATACAGTTCAATAGACCCGCCATGCTCATGGCACCCAAAGCAATAGAAATGCCCATCAGGGTAGAAAGTTAGGGACGGCGTATCCTCTTTGTGAAACGGGCAGAGTGCAATCGAACGGTTCCCCCGCTTGTTAAGAGTAATGTTCAGATGAGCAGCTGCCTCAGAAGCCGGAATATCTCTGACCGCGCTGAACAGCTCTTCAAATCGAGATGCCATTAATCAGCCTCCTCTTTGTCTCCTTCTGATTGCTGTGCAATCCAGTCTTGTAGCTGGCTAACTGGAATAAGCACGCGTTTATTGATCCGAACAACTGGGAAGTCCTTTCGTCTGGCAAGTTCATACATATTCCCACGGGAGATACCAAAAACTTCCTGAGCTTCTTTGACACTGAGAAATAACTTATCCATGTTTCCTCCACGCCCTTGACTTTTTCGTGCCAAACAGCTAACCTTGGCACGTCTGGGCAATCTGCATTATAGAGCGGCACTGGACGAAACGCAACCATTATCGTGCCAAAAATAGTTATTGACACGAAATAGCGACAACATGGATGGAGTTGAAGAAATGGCACACTTGACCCCACAGGAAATTGGAAAACAGATCGCTGAACTAAGAAAAAAGCGGAACTTGACGCAGTTGGAACTAGCAAGAGAGCTTCACACCAACCGTTCCAGCATCAATATGTGGGAGCGCGGTGAACGTGAATTGAAAGCAGGGGATATTCAGCTCATCGCAGATTATTTTGATGTCACAGCGGATCGACTGCTATATGGAAGAGAGGCTGAGAATGTTGATATTTATCGCGTTACTGGTCTGTCCCAGACTGCTATCGAGGCTCTCAAACGTTTCAATGATGAAGACGTAATATACAGTACAGATGGGGAGGCCTTTGAACAAGGGCGATGTAAATCGCTGAGCGTTGCGCTTTCTAGCCAAGAATTTTTGCATATTGTTTCAACACTGTTGTCAATTGATCGCGGTGAACCTGGATATTATAACGATGCTGTGCTCGACAGGAAAAACCAATATTATGAATGCCGATTATCTCCCGACATGTATATAAATTTGTTAGCTACAAGATTAACGCTTGTCATTGACTCCCTGCGAAGGGGGGAGGCTGGTAAATTACCTGATTATCCGCCCTGGATTAGGGATATGCAAGAACCTATTTCAACTTTTATTCAGGACCATAAGGAGAGGGGAACTGGCAATGGCGAAGAGAGGGAATAATGAGGGGTACATAAATTTACGGAAAGATGGTCGCTGGGAGGCGCGCTATACTGCTGGCTATGATGCGTCCGGAGCGCAAATCAGAAGGTGCCTGTACGCCTCCACACAGGAAGAAATTACTAAGAAGTTGCGGGAAGTGCTCCGTCAGTTGGATCGTGGTGAATATGCGGACCCCTCTGTAATTACTGTTTCTGACTGGTTGGATACCTGGTTCAATGTGTATGGAAGACCTCGCTGGAGAGAAAGTACCGCAGCTGAACATTATAGGAATATCAACAACAACCTGAAGCCCGGACTGGGGCGGCATAAGCTGCAAAAGCTTAGACCTGATCACATTCAGGCTTATATCAATCGCCAGACAGAGATAGGACGAGCGCCAGCCAGTGTCAGAAAGCAACTGGAACCACTCAAAGCATCGCTTAAGCAGGCAGCAATCAATAACCTCATCACAAGAGATCCATCCCTGCACCTATCCCTGCCAGCGATGTCCGCACGTGAGATTGAGCATCTGACGATTGAAGAACAGAAAAAGTTGGCGGAGGTGTTGCCGCAGACAACTGCAGGGCGTGCGCTGCAGTTCATCCTGGGTACCGGTCTGAGGGCTTCAGAGCTCTGCGGGTTGCGCTGGCAGGACGTTACTGGAGAACAATTTACAATAAAGCAAGCCGCTCAACGTGTATTGGACTTGGACCGGCAGGAAACGGATGAAAAGCCGAGATATAAGCTTTCAGTCGCTCCACCCAAGACAAAGGCTGGACGCCGTACCATTCCACTCACGGAGCGGATGCTTAAGCTTCTTGCTGTACAGAAAGATGCGCAAATGAAGGAACGACTCCGTGCTGGTTCTGCCTGGTGTGGGGGAGTCCCCGGGCAGGGAGAAACACTTGTATTCGCAAATGAGTTAGGTGCAGCGAATGATCGTTCCAATCTGGGAAGGGTGCTGCGTGCCAGTCTGGACGCTGCTGGAGTAAAGCGCTGTGGAATTCATGCTCTCCGACATACTTTCGCTACCAATTGTGTAAGAGCTGGTGTGGATGTAAGAACTTTATCAGAGATGATTGGCCATACAAAGATTGCCTTCACGCTGCAGCAATATGTTCACACGAATCTAAGTACAATGCGGGAGGCTATGGGTGCTGTGGAAGGCCTTGGTGGTTTTTAGAGTTATTAGTGTTTTTAGTTGTGGGTGAGCGTTTTCCTATCCGTATATCAGTCGTATACAAAAACATCGTTCAACATGGAAAATGACATGACCTGAATAGTCAGTAGTGGTCAAAATAGTGGTCAATCGCCTGGATTAATCAAAAAGCAGAAAATAAAGAAGCCTTGAAAACTGAGTATTTTCAAGGCCTTCTGACTGGTGGGATTAATTGGGCTCGAACCAACGACCTCCACGATGTCAACGTGGCGCTCTAACCAACTGAGCTATAATCCCATGAGCGCAAATGAAATATTAGCATGGAATCAGACAGAATGCAAGCGAAATTCATGATTGAGTTGCCATCAAAAAACCCGCCCCACTTTAACACATTGCTCTAGATGAGGAACATCAAATAGTTGAGATAAATC
>CAYGHY010000109.1:0-9623 GCA_964349435.1 uncultured Oscillospiraceae bacterium | reverse complement strand
GACAATGCCTTCAAGTATCTTCTATCCCGATTACATTTGGCTGGCCTCTGGAGGAATACAGAACCTCAACCCGGAACGGTGCGAAATACTCACGGGAAGAAAAGTGGTGCTGTTTCCGGATCTTGGAGCCACCTCGCTTTGGAGGGAGAAGATAAAGAGTATTCCGGCACTCAGCCGTTGCGTGATTTCCAACGTGCTGGAGAGAATTGCCACGGATGAGGACAGACGGGAAGGACTGGATATGGCGGATTATCTTACGAGGAAATGACCGGAAATGACCGCCAGCAAACATATTCCAGGTTCTTCATTTTTGAGGTTGTGTCGGAAATATTGACAATAATTCGAACATGTCATAAATATTATCTATTTTTATGACAAATTTCAGAACCGATATGAGCGAGACTAATATTTCCGCACAGATAAAAAAGAGGATTACCGAAGGAGGTACAGGCAAATTGTATGTCATCAGCGATTTCAAGGAATACTTGAATGATTTGCTTGTGGCACAGGTGCTTAGCAGACTTGAAAGGAGCGGATTTCTCATCAGAATCACTCAGGGGATATATCTATATCCGGAGATGACACGTTTCGGAGTTGTTTATCCATCACTTCACGACATAGCCACGACCATCGCCAAAAGAGACAATGCGACAATTATTCCCTCGGGGCCTACCGCTTCTAATCAACTGGGGCTTTCAACTCAGGTACCAATGAAGGCGGAATACCTGACCTCCGGGTCTCCAAGGGTTGTCAAAGTGGATAAACGGACTATTAATTTCAAGAAATGCGCTCCACAATACTTTCTGTACAAAAGTCAGCTGATGCCGCTCATTGTTCTTTCTTTCAAGGATTTCGGGGAGAAGAACATCGACAATGAGGTGCTGACAAGGATTAAGGAGATACTTCACATTTCACCGGAAAAGGAGCTGGTCAAAGCGGATCTTGCACTGGCTCCGTTATGGATAAAACAGATATTGATACCTATTTTCAAAGAGATATAGCTATGAGTACTTGGCAGGATTTGACAAACGAAGAGAGACGAATCACATTGGATGTGATTGAGAAAGAGACATTGATGAATGCAAATGCCATCGAGAAAGATTGGTGTGTAATGATGGTGCTCAATGCGCTGTTCCGGTCATCGTGCCGGGATTATCTGTGTTTCAAGGGAGGTACATCGTTAAGCAAGGGGTGGAATCTTATCAACCGGTTCAGTGAGGATATTGACATCGCCATTGATAAGTCTTTATGGGACATAAAAGGCGATACGGAATCACAGAGGGACAAACTCAGGAAGGTGTCTCGAAAATTCATTCAGGAAAAACTCTGCGTTGAAATAGAATCCATTCTCAAGGATATGGGAGTCAGCGATTTCTCCATATCGTTTAAGGAGAGTCCTTCTTCTGACACCGACCCTTGCACCTTGTTTATCAGTTACACATCCGTAGCAAATCAGGTTGTAAGTTACATTCCTCCGAGCGTAAAGGTAGAAATCAGCTGCAGATCTTTATGGAAGCCATGCAAAGTGATCGAATACAAATCAATTATTGCAGCGCATTATCCGGAAGAGGATTTTGCGGATACTCCTTTTCCTGTCAACACAATGTATCCTTCACGCACTTTCCTGGAGAAGGTCTTTCTGCTCCACGAAGAGTTTCAAAAGAACAACATACGCACCAACAGAATGTCTCGGCATCTTTTTGACCTTGAAAAGATGATGGACACGAAATATGCGCAGGAAGCACTGAGTGACAGAGAAATGTACAATACAATCATTCAGCACAGAAAGGATTACACCCCCATCAGAGGCATTGATTACAGTCTTCACAGCCCGGCCACCATTAACATCATTCCACCCGAAAGTGTCCTCAACGCCTATGAAGAAGACTATAAACGGATGCAGAGCAGTTTCATCTACGGGGGATCAATCTCTTTTGAAAAGCTGATGGAGAGGATTGGGGAACTGAATGGGAGAATAAGAGCGATTTGTAACAAATGAATTAAGAGTAACAGACACACAATATGAGCACAAAATTTTTCAATAATACAACTGACCACACCCTGTTTGACAAGTTTCATGGTATTGCGGCGGAGATGGCTAATTTCCATAGCTTTCATGCGGTGGTTGGGTTCTTTAGGTCTTCGGGATATTTCAAGCTTAGGGAGGAACTGAAAGATGTTTCCAAGATTCAGATATTGGTGGGAATCAATATTGACAATATCTTTCGCAAGCATAACAAGGCGATGCTGATGCTGGGGAATGAGGATGATGCCAAGGAGATTTATGATCAGGATTTTGTAGATGATGTGCGCAATTCCAATTATTCGGCGGAGGTGGAGAGAGGTATTTTGCAGTTATGCGAAGATCTGGCCTGCGGGAAGGTGGAGATGAAGATTCACGCTCAGAAGAATCTTCACGCAAAGTTCTATTTGTGTCTGCCGGAAAGCCATACGCCGAACAGTGACGGGTGGGTGATAATGGGGTCTTCCAATATTTCCGATTCGGGGCTGGGACTGACACAGCCGCCACGGTATGAACTGAACGTGGCAATGAAAGATTATGATGATGTGGCGTTCTGCAAAGAGGAGTTTGACCGACTATGGGAGGAGGCGATAACGATTACTGCCAAAGACATAGACAATTGCAAGAAGAAAACGCACCTTGGGGTGAATCCTACACCGTATGAGCTTTATATAAAGGTTCTGATTGATTCATTCGGGGACCAGGTTGAGGATGATTTTTCCATCAATCTGCCTGACGGGGTTCAGGAGCTGAAATATCAGAAAGATGCCGTTATTCAGGGGTATCAGATGCTTCTGGAGCATAACGGATTCTTTTTGGCAGATGTGGTGGGACTTGGCAAAACCATTGTGGCCACAATGATCGCCAAGCGGTTTATTGAGGCCAATGGGAAGAATACGAATATTCTTGTGATTTATCCTCCGGGGCTGGAAAGTAACTGGAAGGAGACTTTCAAGCTCTTTGGCATTACCAAGAAAACGCAGTTTATCAGCAACGGAAGTCTGTCAAAGATTATCGAGGGAAAAGGTAATTACAAGGACAAAGAAGAATTTGATGTGGTGATTGTGGATGAGGCGCACGGATTCAGGAGCGATACTTCTTCGCGCTATGACGACCTGCAAAGGATCTGCAAATCGCGTAGAGGTAACGAAGGACTGCTGAAAGGTGAGCAAAAGAAAATTATGCTACTTTCGGCCACACCGCTCAACAACAGACCGGAAGATCTAATGAATCTGATTCTGCTGTTTCAGGATGCCAGAAGATGCACCATTGAGGGGATTCCCAATCTGCAAAGCTTCTTCGCTCCCCTATTTGCAAGGTACAAACACATTATGTCCAAACGGAACACGGGTGTCAACACTGCCGATGTGGATGCTTTGTATGAAGAGATAAGGGACAAGGTGCTGGATAAGATTACTGTCAGGAGAACCAGACACAATATCTGGAATGACGATTATTATCAACATGACTTGGAGGCGCAAGGCATTAAGTTTCCTGAGATATTGCCGCCAAACGATTTGACCTATCAACTTGGAGAATCACTGAGCAGTCTTTTTTTCAGCACACTGCAAGTTCTTACTGAGAATCTGTCGTATGCCCGTTATCGTGCCGTTGAATATTTCACGGATGAAAATGCAGAGAAGTATAAGAACGCTGCCCGTGTGGGTGAGAATTTGACAGGGATATACAGAGTTCATATGGTGAAACGTCTGGAAAGCAGTTTCTATGCCTTCAAACGGTCGTTGGCTACATTGTTGAGGATTACCCAGGAGATGATCAATATGTTTGACGACGGGAAGGTGATTGTCGCTCCTGAAATGAAGGTGAAGGATTTACAGGCAAAGGGTTGGGAGATTGACCGTATTATTGAATATGCCGTGGCCAAAGGGTTTGATAAGTCTGACATTGTTTATACACCGGAAGATTTCAAGCCGGAGTTCAAACCGCTATTGGAAGCGGACAGAGATAAGCTAATAGAGCTTCAGAAGGTCTGGAGCGAGGTGGACGATGACCCGAAACTGGATTTGTTTGTTCAGCAACTGAAAGAAAAGTTGTTTGAGAAATCGACCAACCCAACAGGAAAGCTGGTTATCTTCTCCGAGAGTGTTGATACCGTCAAATATCTGGAAGAAAATCTGAAAAAGCGGCTTAACAGAACAGACATTCTTAAAGTCTCCCCAACGAACCGAGCTGAACAGGCCGAAATCATCAGACAGTGTTTTGATGCCAATTATAAGGAGAGCAGTGACAAGTACAATATTGTAATCACTTCGGATGTTTTGGCCGAGGGTGTCAATCTGCACCGCGCCAATGTCATCGTGAATTACGATTCGCCCTGGAACGCGACCCGACTGATGCAGCGTATTGGGCGTGTCAATCGTATCGGATCGGTGGCCGGAGCCATTCACAACTATATGTTTTATCCCTCTGCTGAGGGAAATGCACAGATCCAGTTGTACAAAAATGCGTTGATAAAATTGCAGGGGTTTCACTCCGCTTTGGGCGAAGATGCCCAGATTTATTCCAAGGAAGAGATTGTAAAGGAGTTCCGGCTGTATAATCCCGAAATACGTGATAAAGTTGACAAACAATTGGAACTGCTTCGCGAGGTCAGGGAACTCTATAATACGGACAGAGCACTCTACAAAAAGATTAAGGCACTGCCCATCAAGAGCCGTACAGCCAGAAATATCAAAGAGGGAATCGGTAGCAAAACCACTATTGCCTTTATATCATCCTCCAGAAAAACAGACTACTACAAAGTAACAGAGGAGAAGATTGAATCCATTGACTTTTTAGATGCTGCTTTCATTCTGAGGGCACCGAAAGAGGAACCGGCAGCCGACTTCAATTCAGTGGCCGAAACTCATTTTGACCACGTTAAACGGGCAATGGAGAAGTTTGAAGCGGATACCATCGTAATGCAGGACAGCGACAGCATCTCTCAGGAGCTGAAATCAAAGGACAGAAGCACGGCGCAAGCCCAGACTTTTCTACGGAACTACATCACGATTACCGGTGATTCCGAGATCAAACAGCAGTGCAGGGTGCTTCTCACTTATGTTCAGGATGGTATCTATTCTCAGTTGTCAAAAACGCTACGAACTATCTCTCAGAAATTCAAGAGCGACAAACGGTTGATACGGGAAAGCGGATATTATATTGACCAGCACATCGGGGAGCTTTACAAAAAGTATTACACCGTGCAGGCAGATTTCGATGACCAGGGGAGCACAGACCCCAATATAGTTATTTCAGAAACGTTCATCTAACAGTATATCACTATGGCAAAATACACAGATTCCCAATTCAGGGAGTTGTTCCAATCTTCTTTCAATGGCGAGAAATGGCAGGAATTGTTGATCAATCTTTTCGCCGCCAAGAATTTACGCCAGACACCCGAAATGCTTGACACCTCAACGGACAATGAAACGGGCTATTTTTTAGGAGAGATTGATAAAACCGCTGATTACCGAATAGGATTCTTCCGGTACGATATTCACAGCGGCAGCGTGGCGCATAAACGTGTAGGGCTGCGTAACCTTGTGAAGTCGTTCACCAATCCTAAATGGGGCGTGTTCGATGCCGTGATAACTGTCTTTGACGACAATAAGAACTGGCGTGTCTCTTTCATCTCCGAAATTAAAGGTGAGGCCACCAATCCGAAGCGATATACTTTTGTCTTTGGAGAGAAGAGCCAGTATTACAATACTGCCGTTGGGCGTTTCAAGAAATTGCAGGATGACGGGATTTCTTTCCAGACATTGATGGATGCCTTCTCTGTTGAGGCACTGACCAAACAATTTTATAACGAATTGTTTAACTGGTATCAATGGGCGTTGTCAGATGAGGTGGGTATCACTTTCCCGAATGACATATCCATCAACGAGGATGACAGGAAGATAGAGGAGCATCTTATCCGGCTTATTACCCGTCTGATGTTCGTGTGGTTCATCAAGGAGAAAGAGCTGGTTCCGGAAAATCTTTTCATCGAAACAGAGCTGGCCAAGATATTGAAGAATTTCAATCCTGTAAGCAGTGAATCAGGAAACTACTACAATGCCATACTTCAAAACCTATTCTTTGCTACACTTAACAAAGAAATCAGTCAGAGAGGGTTTGCCAATAACGATCCTGTTTTTGTAAGAAGAAAAGAGCACTACGGGATCAAGACACTGTACCGATACGATAACCTGTTCTCCATATCGCCAAAGGAGGTTATCAATCGCTTTTCGTCCGTTCCATTCCTCAACGGTGGTCTGTTTGAATGTCTCGACAAGGAGGGAAACGACAGCGGAAAGATTTTCTATTATGACGGATTCAGCAGAAACGAGGCGAAGATAAACGGGAAATACAAGTGCATTGCATTTATCCCCAATATGGTTTTCTTTGACAGGGAGAGAGGAATCATCCCGCTGCTGAGGAGGTACAATTTCACAATAGAGGAAAATTCGCCGAGTGATACTCAGGTAGCCCTCGATCCCGAATTGTTGGGGAAGGTCTTTGAGAATCTTTTGGGTGCATACAACCCCGAAACCAAAGAGACGGCCAGAAATCAGTCCGGCTCTTTCTACACCCCCCGCGAAATTGTGAATTATATGGTGGATGAATCGCTTATCAACCATATCCTGAACAAAGTGAAGGGCGTTTCAGAAGAGACCCTGCGTGATTTGTTTGAAAATAATGAGCTGCCCGAAGCGATAAAGGATAATGCTCCTCTTATCAAGTCCATATCCGATTGCCTTCAGTCAGTCAGGATCCTCGACCCTGCTTGTGGGTCGGGGGCTTTTCCGATGGGAGCTTTAAACAGGATTGTGGACCTTTTGAAAATCCTCAACAACTACACCGGAACAAATACTTGCAGTCTGAAACTGCATCTGATAGAGAATTGCATCTACGGCTCTGATATACAGAATATCGCCGTACAGATTAGCAAACTGCGTTTCTTCATTTCTCTGATATGTGAGCAAAGCAAGGACGAGACAAAGGAAAATTTCGGCATCCTGGCACTCCCAAACCTTGAAACGAAATTCGTGGCGGCCAATACGTTGATAGAGTTGAAGACGAGCGAACCGAATCTGTTTGATATGGATATTCGTGAGACCAAAGCAAAACTGCTGGAGGTCAGACACCGGCATTTCTCCGCAAAGAATTCCAAGGAGAAGGCCGAATGCAGGAAAGAGGATAAAGAGTTGAGGGATAAACTTACCAAGCTCTTGGAAGCGAACAAATACTGCTCACATGAGGATGCCGAACAGTTGGCGGCGTGGAATCCCTACGACCAGAACAAATCATCGGATTTCTTTGATACGGAATGGATGTTCGGCTTTACTGACGGTTTTGATATTGTCATCGGGAACCCTCCTTACATCCAGTTGCAGAATAATCAAGGAGAGCTGGCCACAATGTATCAGAATTGCGGTTATGAGACTTTTGCAAGAATGGGCGATATTTACTGTCTGTTCTATGAGCGCGGTGTAAACCTTTTGAGGAATAACGGACTGCTCTGTTTCATCACATCAAACAAATGGATGAGGGCGGGATATGGAGAGCAGACCAGAAACTTTTTTGCCAAGAAGACCAATCCCATAAGATTGATAGATTTTGCAGGGGTGAAAGTCTTTGAATCGGCCACGGTGGATACCAATGTTCTCTTGCTTGGGAAGTCCAAAAACACCGGCACAACTACTGCCTGTGTCATCAAGCAAAAAGGAATAAAAGAACTGAGCGATTATATTAGACAAAATGGTTGCCCCGCCTCATTTACCGATTCAAATAGCTGGGTGATTCTCTCCCCGATAGAGCAGCGCATCAAAGAAAAGATAGAAAAGGTGGGCACACCGCTCAAGGATTGGGACATCCAGATCAACTACGGAATAAAGACCGGCTACAATGAAGCATTCATCGTTTCCGGAGAAAAGAAGCAAGAAATCTTGGACAACTGCAAGGATGAAAATGAGAGGAAGAGAACTGACGAATTAATTCGACCTATTCTTAGAGGCAAAGACATCAAAAGATACGGCTATAACTTTGCAGATAAGTGGCTTATTTGCATCTCTGCCGGATACACCAATGCACATAGGCAAGGTATTGAACCCGAAGAATTTATCAAACAGAAATACCCTTCCGTCTATGCTCACTTTATGAGGGTACACGAGGAATACATATCAAATCCAACAATGCGAAGAAAATCCAAAGGGCTGAAGGGTCGTGATGATATGGGTGATTATTGGTGGGAACTTCGTAGCTGTGCTTATTTGGAGGATTTTTCTAAACAGAAAATTGTATGGGGTGAGATCTCAGATAAAACTAAATTCGCACTTGATTATGAGGGGCATTATTATAACGAAGCAACCACGTTTTATCTCGTCGGTGAGAATCTAAAATATCTTCTTTGTGCCTTAAATGCAAAGATATCAGAATGGCAATTTTCAAGAATCGGTACGACTACAGGAGTTGGAACAGTACGTTGGAAAAAATACACAATTGGACAGTTATTGTTGCCACATATTTCTGATAATGAGGCAAAAAAGTTTTCTACTATCGTTGATCAAATGCAATCAGAAGGGTCTTCTCTCGAAAAGGAGGATGAAATAAACAGGCTCATTTTTGGGGTGTACGGATTAACGCAGGAAGAAATTAATTTCATTGAAAGCATCTGATAATCACAACTCATTTCGATAATTTGAATCTCTTCAGCGATGATGACTCTACTCATACCGTTGTTCTATAAAATGTATCTCCTCATTAGTTAGTCTATACAACTGGTATACTAAAGCATTGATAGTTTTCTCTTTTAGTTCCGTGGGGGAATTAATCAAGTCTAATAATCTTTCGTTAAGCTGGTTATCTTCCTCATCAGAAATCACTGGAAGAAGAATTGGTGTAATCGCTTGAACACTTATTAGCAGATCTCCAGTCCCAGTTTTTGGTGAGTCTTTTAATAAGTAATGTCCCATCGGAGAATTTAGAACAGCCACGAGAAATGGAATATGTTTTCCCGTGGCAAAACAAGTGCTGTCCAGAGCTAAACAGCTGTTTGTATCATAACTAAACCTTAATATTGACCCTACTCTTTTCCATACTATTTTTGGTTTAAATAAATCCTCCCAATAACCTATCTGATCTTGTGTCTCAAACCACTTGTTGTTGGTCTTCTTTCGAGCTGTTATGGTCTCCCCGTTAATAACATACTTTTTACCCGTCTGTTCAAGTCTTTCCATTCCAAACGAAAGGAGATACTTTTTGATGGCTGGATAATTATCTATGTCATAGTGCTTTGCTGGGAATGTAGCAATTAACCATTTATCGGCAAATTCATATCCGTACCGCTTAATATCCCTGCCACGCAAAATAGGTCGAATAATTTCAGCCGATTTTGGGTCTTCCTCTATCAATCTGTCTTTGGTAGCTCCATCCACAATAAATGCCTCGTTATAACCGGTCAAGATTCCACGGTAGATGTTAATGTCCCAATCCTTCAATGGTGTCCCGACCGATTCGATTTTCTTCTTTATCTGTTGCTCGATGGGTGACAACACAACCCAACTGTTTGAGTCCGGAAAGTTGCAAGGGCAACCATTTTGTCTAATATAATCGC
>CAYGHY010000108.1:0-9689 GCA_964349435.1 uncultured Oscillospiraceae bacterium | reverse complement strand
TTGCCGCTATGGGCAAAACGAAAAAGGCAGTAAAGCCGAGCTCCAGAAAATAAAAGCGACCAAACCAAAGCTGACACTCGAAGAGCTAAAAGTATTTCGTGTTGAATTAATGGCAAAGGCTCGTGCTGCGAAGAAGGCGAAGAAGGGGGAGTAGTTTCGTCGCTATTCCTTACCTTAGGCTTTGTTGACATGTCGTCAACCTCCGTCTATTGGGCTGAAGTGATAGATAGCATATTTTGCGGCGTCTCGCCCTGTTTTTAGTAACAAATATTGACACTCTGTTTATGGTAAATTTTGACCGAACCAACTCTCCTCGACCACTCGGGCCACTTTATGCCCGCACTGCCTACATATCCCCTGAATGAGAATGCCATCTTTTCGAGAAACTATCTCGTAGTTAACAACTGCTGTAGTGAAGCAATTTGAGCAGAACACGTTTGAAAGCAGCAATTTCCTATCATCTATACTAAGTTTACTCCATTACGCAGAGACTCAATATCACTCGCCATGAAGTCATCCTTCAGTGTACAATGCTGGGAATCAACCTAGTTGGGCTGCCCATATCACAAACCCGCTGTTATTATCCTCACCTGACAGGCCTTCATGGCTTCCAGTGCTGTTTGATGTCCAAGAGGCGTAGCGCCGGCGCACAGAGATGCGTCAACGATGATCTCCGCCTCTGGCAGAAAGGCGCGAAGGATTATGGCATTTGAAATCACGCATATATCCGTGCATAGGCCGACCAGCGTGATACTGCGGATGGGTTCGCGTTCATTTTCTATCTCCAGCATTTGCCCAAGAGCAACTGAGCCGAAAATCGTTTTATCTACCGGTATTTCGCGCTGCTGAACCTGTATAAGAGGATGCAGCTGCCAACCCAAGGTGCCTCGGATACAATGCTCCACTGGGAGATTGCGCCCCTCTTGAGTAGTGAGATAATCAGGTCCGTGGGTGTCACGCGTAGTGATGACGCGGCCGGTAAAGGACTGCATCCTTGCAGCAACGCGCTCCACTATTGACTGTGCCTCTGGTGTGCCCAGTGCGCCATTAATAAAATCGTTTTGCATATCCACAACGACAAGGACATCCTGCATATCTTCCTCCTATTATGTGCTGAACTACGATGTCTCAACAAGTCCCTTTAACACTCCTAAGAAATCAAAGCACCCATCTGACATGGGAGAGTTTATTAAATCATAAAATACTGCACTGGCGTCACCCAAAGGCGGCTTGGCACGGAAGGCATCATCAGCTTCTTTCTGTACAGGGTTTTTCTTATAATAGTCCATGTATGCTGATGTTTGGGGGCTGTATAGCAGACGCGCAAATATTACATCTCGCTCATCAAACCTCTTCAAATCGTCACCTCAATATTGCAATTCAAGTAATTGTTCCGCAACTACTGAGGGTGTCCCAAACTCCGTGGAATTTGAAAGGCACAGCGCCGAGAAGATCTGTTATGCTCTTGTTGCAGACCAAGAAATCAGTGCATTAAGAAGGAAATGTTGCCAATTGACGACCAGAAAGAGCTGTCGTTGATCAAGCGTGTCTCGACTGAGAAACTCTCTCCTGAGCACGTGCTGGCATTTGCAGACGAGATGAATATCGGCTGTCCTCGCAGGCGACTCCGGTCTGCCCCCGGTCTTTGTACCAGTTGGTGAGTTAGAAAGATCAGTTCATCGGCACACGTATTCCTTCTTAGGCTTGGCTACATCGTAACACAGGCCGGCGAGACGCTCAAGGGCGTTCAAGAGTGCTCGGAGCATTGGGTGCAAGCACACCGGCGAGGCTCCGGGTTACTCCTAAGAGCACTTGAGAGCCCTTAAGTGCTCTTGATTGCTCCAATGCAGTTAGCGGATCTGAGCATTTCTCCTATGAAACCCGCTGAGAGTGTAGGCGTGGTTACGTTTGACGCTTACGTTGCAGCTCTCACACTCCACTGTCTACGCTTAAACCTCACCTCGCAGCTTTGGCTCCAAGACTGTGTACCGGCTGCTTGCCAGGCTTTGCCGGGTTCGGTGTTTCACCGAACTATATTGCATGCACCGCCAACGAGCAAAGACAAGCTAAAGAAGAGACTCGAAAATTCTCAAAGAAGAGCAAAGGCTAAGCAACTTCCCGGATAAGTGGAACAAAAACATCATACATTTTCTTACTCCACTCTGCTTGGAATTTCGCCATCATCAGCCAATCTGTTTCGTTGGTGATGCTAACATTATTAAGAACACAGGACACTTTTGATGCCTTAATGTCATCCCCACGTGCCCAGGCTAGTGTGGTGCTGAGAGATTGTTCGATTGCCACTTTTCTCGCAAATAGGTGATCAAACATGGACTTGTTTTCTTCTTTATCTGCTTTGCTGAACACAATCTCAACTCTGGCACAATCATAATTCGTTACGCAGCAAATGCTAAATCCACTTATCCCATAGTAGCCGCTAACCCAGTTATCTTTGGAAGGGTTGACGTTAGTGAATGTGCCTGTATCCTCGTGCGCCTTTCTGATATGATCCAGCGCCAATGTCCAATACCGTTTCCGCAGTTCGTATCTTGTTCCTGCGAGGTCTTCATCATCGCTTTCCAAGCCTTCGCGTAGGTAGAAAACCAGATCAATGGGATCCGCTCCATAAAGCTTAAAGAATCTGCGAAGCAAGTTGATTTTCATCCCTGTGCTGGTATTCTTCTCAACATAAATACCCTCTTCAATTTCGCTGTATCCGCGAAGCGAGGCCTTGTTATCGCTCACATGCGGCGCCAGATCAACATTAACATCAGTAGAATAAGCCAGTTTCGACAAGATAGACTTGTCCTCTGCATGAAGCATCCTCAATACACGCTCATACATTTCAATCCAGCTGCCAACTGGTTGTTCTGTTCCCTTATAATTGAACCGGGCAATCACTCGACCGCTTAGATTGACGTCGTCATCGAGAGTACATGAATCCAACTGCCTGACTTCCGGTTTATATTGCGTGACAGGCTGGGGCCAAATCTCCAAAGCTCTCTTCATCAGATACTGGTTTCTCTCTTCCAGCTCCGGCAGCCCCCAGTTATCTTTTTGCGCAATATATTGATTGAGCCGAATGCCGCTTTCACGGAAACCGTTCTTAATCTCCTTTTTCTCCTGAAATGAACTGTTGCTGTATTTTGAGTTATATGCTGTCAATGTAAGATTGGCAATTCTATGAAGCCACAGCTCATGGATCTGTTCATAGTCTGGCCCAAGAATGCTCACCCATGCCGGTGTAAGATGCTGAGGCATAATATGCTCGATTGAGTAGTCACCCTCATCAAAATGCCGGTAAATATCCTTATCTTCGATTGTATCGAAATTCTCGTATTTCTCGAGTATGTAGATCTTGTTCTTACTGTTCATCAGGTAAATCTGGCGTGATCCAAATTCCTCGGAAAACTCTGTGTCATCCGGAAAGCGGGCACGTTCTTTTTTATTGAGCAGCGCGTACTTGAACTTGGCGACATAATTCTCTTCCGAGCCATCAAGCCGTACAATTTCCTTGTGAAGCAAAAGGAATATTTTGTTTAAGGCATTCGTTGGCAAATCACATATTGCCCTGCGGAAAAGATAGTTCTCAGTTATCAAGAAGATGTCAGTCACTTCTTCGATGTTCAGTTTTCCTTCCTTCCAAAGGCGAAGTACCTCAAGGAAGAAAGGCCGTGTGACAGTTGTTTCCAAACGATCCAGGCGATACATGCATGCATTCAGTTGTCTGTTTGGTGTTTTGCATTGCAGAAGATTTTCATATAACTTTGCATATGATAATAGGTTCTCCAGAAGTTGTTCCGTATCGATGGCATTGTCCTCAACATAGGCTTTGAATGTCACAAATATCCGGTTCAAAGAAGGAGTTACCTGTTGCTTTATACTCAGGTAATCCCTAATGAAAGCGCTGACGTCATAACCGGTACAAACCTCGATTGGATTCCAGTACTTCTCATATGAACCGGTCTGTTGCTTGTTGGGCAGGCCCATCAAGATGAAGTTCCTGATTTTATCACCCTCGCTCAATGCGACACCGGTAGAGTTTAGGCTCTCAAAAATAAGTTGCGGATTATCATCGCTATTCAATGTAATGCTGATAATCTCCAGACGACAAATAGCGTCGAAAAGTTCATCTATCTTTATTTCTTCTTTTTGAATTCGATCATAGAAGTAATTATAGTTGATTGTCAGGTTTGATTCCCTGATATATTCAGACTCATCCCCGAAGAACCTGCTAAAAGCAGTTCTGTCGTTCTTCACAGGTTTCAACTTGATTCGGGTTTCACCATCCTGCCATTTATCGACCAGGTATTCTTCGTATATGCGCTGACTTAGGTTGTGCGAAACTGATACAACGCTGTTTCGTTTTATAAGGTTGTACATTGCGAGAAACAACAGAGACACCGTTGTCAGACGCTGCTGTCCGTCGATGACAAAAAAGTCTTCTCGTGCGCCATCCGGATTGAAAACGGAAACAATGCTGCCAAAGAAGTGACTCTTCTTGTTTTCACGGATGACCTTCACCAAGTCATCATACAATTGTTTGCAGTTTTCCGTTTTCCAGTCATAATTGCGCTGGTACACAGGAATCACAAACCGCTTGTTCGATCCTTGCATGTAGGCGACTAGTTTCGTTTCTGAGCCTTTCATGTATCCTCCAAATGTCCAAGCCTTCAGTTTACCCTTGTGCTAGAACTTCATTGACTATCTGCGCCATCTTCTTGTTATTTAATTGCTTGTGGAAATACACAGTGTAGCCGTCCTTTGAGAGTATATCAAAGAACACTTCGGCGCAGCCAATTCTCGCAATTTCTTCTTCACGCAAAACAGCTTTGTTCTCCACATCCTTTGTTTCGACCACAATATTTAGTTCTTTTTCGCCGGACGCCCGATGAACGATATACATAAAGTCCGGACTATACATCCCGCCTGTGATTGTTGGTATAGCGATGCTACAGCGTGGAATTTTTCCGTAAACAACAACTGATGAAATATCAGACTTGATATTCTCCTGTTCCAGCGGCGAATCATAGACAAAGGAATCAAAAAGATATTTCTTGCTTGGCGTGCCCGGAGCCATTTTCGTGCCGATACGTCCTTGAGCAATATCCCGGCGTGGTTTGCCATCCTCATAGGTTAAAGCAGTAGCGCCGATCGGAACATTGCTTTTTTTATAGTGGAAGCGTCCCTGTAAACTACTCATCCGCCATGCTTGGAATTCGGAGCAAAATGCTGCGACGGTGCTTTCGTTGATGAATTTCTCGTCAACGGCACCATGTTTATCGACATATGCACACATAGCTTGATGCAAGACAGTTATCGGAATGTTTGTTGCTTTCATTATTCGTTTCAGGAATATGCCGTAGGCAATGGGGCGTGTGATCGTATATGAAACACCAGTCCCTGTGGCTGTGGTCATCTGCGAACCGTCGCTTTCTACGATGTCTCTTATGCTTGTCATGACCACATCGGAGAAAACCCCCTTTTGCTCAAGCAGCGACAAAGCGACAGTGCCCATATCTGAATCTATATCTGCATCATAAAATAGCAGATACCGTTGATTGATTTTTTCCCATAATTCCCGAATCTCATTGTACACGGCTTTGCGAATTTTGACGGGCTTTGGCTTAGCAACATTACGATCTTGGACCTTACCGGAGGACAGCCCTGTGGCAAAGTCAGGATACTCCACAAAGAAAGCGTCTCGCGTTTCTGGTTTGATATTGTAATGCCTGTCTATATAATGCTTTTCGGAATACAGCGCATCAAACAAAGCGTCAGAAGTTATGCCCAGCTTCTTCGCCACCTGTCCGAGACGATCCTCGTTAATAGAGAAGGCTTGCGGTATTTCACCATTTATCTGCTCTACAAGTCGTGCTGCAAAGTCGGCTTCAGTAAAGTCAACTATATAATTCAGCTGAAATTCCTCATTGGAAATGCGGTTTCCGTTTTCATAAACAGGAAGACGCAGACCACGACCAACTTCCTGTAGCTTGCTGTTTTCGCTACCGCTTGAACGCAATTTTGCGATAGTGAACACATTTGGATTGTCCCAACCTTCTTTGAGCGTCCACTTTGAGAACAGGAAACGGAGCGTATTAAAACTGCCATCAGGATTTCTGAATGAAAGCAACTGTTTCTTCCCATGAAGAATCACATCGACCTCCTTGGCGACATCTTCATCGGAATCGCTGTTGTCCTGTGAGAAATATCCAGCATGGCAAGCGGAGAGGTTCGCGAGACTTGACTCAAGATAGGTGCGGTACTCGACATCGTGTTCATCCAATGAGGCTATCGCGACTTCCATTCGCTCTTTGAGCAGTCTCTCAAATGCTAACAGTAGATAAGGTGTTTTCCCCTCTGCATCGGGACGGTAGGATGTAATATCGTCAATAAAGAACAGTGCCAACGTCTTAATTCTGAAAGTACGATTGCAGAAATTTACCCGCTCGGTTTCAATATGCCGCTCAAGTGCCAGCCTTATCATCTGCTCCTGATAGGAGGTCATATAGATATCCACATCCAGCTCCTCGCCTGTGGTCTTAATAATGCCGTTGGAAAACTCCACGGTAGAGGTGCCAATAGCAGAAATGGTGATGCCCTCAAAGGCATCGCTGATAATGGAAAGCGAATCATCTGTCTTTAGTGTAAAGGATTTTGTGGCTTCATCGCGCCGTTTGTATTGCAGAGAAACGGAATCGCGACTGGCAATTGAAGTAATTTTTACTTTCTCATCCCGTTTAGAGACAGGCTCAAAATGCTCCTTCGCCACACCCTTAATGAGGTTTTGATTAAAGGATTCACAAGCGTTGAGGTCATATAACAAGTTTTGATAATCCTTGACTGTGACTTTACTCTTTCCACGCCCTCTACTTGTCTCAGGAAAGGTCGCACCGAAACGTATAATGCACTGTGGCTTTATTTCATCAGTAATGACCGAGAAAGCCTTCTGGTCGCGAGAGAAGCGGTGCGGCTCATCGATGATGACAACCGGACGCGTGGCTTTCAGCGCATCCAGCGGTCGGTAGAATCCTTCTACGCCGTAATCGTAGTCATCACGGCTGAGCATTCCATCTTTCCTTACAACAATCAGGTGCATATTGACCAGCAGCACGTAAATTTTCTTTGAATTTTGGCAAGAACCTTTGATAAAATCGCTAACCACACTCGGGAAATAGGAGCGCCCTTTTCTTTTGTTCTTTGGGGCTTCTAGGACACCAACTTCTATTTCGGTACCATATCCGCAACTGTCCGTAAAATGGCGTCTGGCATATTCGTCCTGTAAAAATTGTGCAGTACCAGCTTTAATGGCAAGCGATGGAACGGCAATGATAAATTTGTTGATACCATAACGCTTATGCAATTCGAACATCATTTTCGTATAAACATAAGTTTTGCCCGTACCAGTTTCCATTTTGATATCCAGGTTTAGGCAACCACGGGTTATCACACCTCCACGATTCTCAGCGGGTACGTTTTCCTGCAGCGCGATGATATTTACCGTAAGTTGAGGGTCGGCAAGGGCAATATGCGGATTTTTGTAGAACTGAGTTGGCGCTGAAATTGTTACACCACTAAATGCAGCGCATACTGCATCAATTGCTTTTTGTTGGTGAGGCAATTCCTTCTGAAGAATTAGTTCCA
Organism: uncultured Oscillospiraceae bacterium; assembly: GCA_964349435.1. Taxonomy (GTDB): domain Bacteria; phylum Bacillota; class Clostridia; order Acetivibrionales; family DTU013; genus CAYGHY01. The sequence goes on along the minus strand of CAYGHY010000108.1, from coordinate 2,045 downwards.
TAATTGCCCTCCCATCAATAACGGATGTCGAAATTAATACGTAGGCTTTTCTCGGTATCTTTAAGGCGTTTCAAATTGATTTGTAGTTGCTCGATCTCTGTCCATGTGAAGCTGTAACCAAACAGCACCACATCCTGCGGATTGAAGCTACCGTCTGTTTCGTATTTCTCGATAATTGCTTCAATTGCCATCTGCGACAAGTTCGGGTCGATGAGATACAGGTGCTTGCCGATGTAGTAGCTTTTATATCCGGCGAGATCGAGTTCCTCTGCAGGCATTGTAAAGCCGTACCCATCCCGTACAAGCCAAGTGGCAAGGACGGTAGGCTTGCCGAAATCATCCAGAACGGTATTTCCAACGATCATTCCATTAACTTCGGGTGTAAAATTCTCTAGCTTGTCCAGCGTATCTTCGGATGGCTCGGCAAGAGTGTAGTGACGAAATCCGAGATCAGCAGTTGTGTCAGGGTGCTCGTTTCTTAACGATTCACCGGCACGGATGATTCGTTCCATGCCGATTTGGTCTATGGTTCTGAAACCGAGCTTATATGCTTCCTGTTCTTCTTTACACTTCTCTTTCCATTGGATATGTATGAACTTTGCGATAATGTTCTCGGAAATGCTTAGCCGCATTAAGGCTTCAGCCGATGTTGATGAACCAGCGAAGAAGTCCACAAACACATCATTGTTTCTCATTACGAACGACAACAAACGTTGAAGAAGAAAAACCGGCTTTGGATTCTTGAATACTTGTTTAGATTCAGGGAACAAGGTTTTAATGTCATAAGCTCCAAGTCGTCCATCAAGAGAAAATATGCTTGAGAGTTTATCTTCGTACTCACTGGCATATACTTTGAGCTCAATTATTTTTTTATCATCTTTGCCAAATAGGATTTTTCCGTTACGGAGCAACTCATCCATGGTTTCCCTTGTGAAGCGATATCCCATTAGCGGCTGTATACATGGCTTATGGGTAACAGGATGGATAACATCGTATCTGTATCCTTCTTTGCCCGGGTTGTGTACGCTTTGACTTCCCGTATAGACTCCGCCTCTATCGATGTATTTATATCTATCAAGTGGTGACAGTTGACTTTTATGTTCGGTATACCACTTTTTCCATGCAGTTTGGAATTCCGCATCAATTGAATAAGCGTCAGATAATTCTTTACCAACACGAACTAGAAGCGCTTTTATGTCAGAAGTACCCGTTTTCCATTCTGCCTCCAGGGCTTCTCTTTCTCGGGAATAAACAACAATATATTCGTGCTCAACAGCTATATTTGTTGGATTGTTATCTGTGGCATTGTTCCAGATAATTGTGCCAAGAAAGTTATCCTCCCCAAAGATGTCATCGCACATCAATCGAAGATTTGCCATTTCATTATCATCAATAGATATAAAAATGGTGCCATCGACCTTAAGCAAATCTCGCGCTAATTGCAGTCGCGGATACATAAACATCAACCATGCAGAGTGTGACGCAGAGCCGCGCCTTGCTAGGTCAAGTATGCGCTGAGCTTGTGCCTCATCAACACTAAGTTTTTCTGATAATTCATCTACAGTATAACTAAAACTATCGTTATATGCGAAATCATCTTTCCCCGTATTATATGGAGGGTCTATGTAAATACATTTCACTTTGCGTGCATAAGATTTCAGTAGGTGCTTCAAACCATCCAGATTATCACCGCTGATGTAGACGTTTTTACTGAAGGCATTCTCCAGCTTTGCATTATGCTCCTCGTCCGGAACAATGACTGTGGTCGTTTCAACGGATGTAAGCAAACGAGCATAATTCTTGCCAAGAAATCTCAATTCATATCCTTCACCAGTGACCGAAACCTTATCACTCAAAAATTCTTTGAAACGATCGATATCAAATGTTCCGTCTGTTCGGAAACAGGATGGGAAGTTCTCTTTCAAAACTGACATTTCTCGGTTATTGGGCACTAAGCCCTCGTTGGCTGCAATAATATCCTTTATCATTGTTTCCTCTCAGTTATCCCTAGGTTGCTTCCAGGTTTGTATCGTTATCCATTTCCG
>CAYGHY010000107.1:0-9713 GCA_964349435.1 uncultured Oscillospiraceae bacterium | reverse complement strand
TGCCGAACTTTTGAATGACGCGGACAACATCGTCTCGAACTTCAAAAGCTACATTGAGGGCTTTTCGGCGAACGTCCAAAGCATTATCCGCAACCTCGATTTTGAAAAGGAAATCGACAAGATGGATAAGAACAACCGACTCTTGGGTGTGGTTCGCAAGTTCTCCGAACTCGACCTGAACCCAAATACCATCGACGGCATAAAAGCCGGTTATATGTTCGAAGAGATTATCCGTAAGTTCTCTGAAAATGCCGAGGCGGGCGACCACTATACCCCGCGTGAGGTTATCCGCCTGCTTGTCAGCATCCTATTGGCCGAGGGCTTGGATGACCTATATACCGAACGCCGCGTCGCCACCGTGTTGGATATGGCTTGCGGTTCCGGAGGTATGCTTTCGACCACCTATAATGCAATAACAAGAATGAATCCCGACGCTGAGGTGCGCTTGTTCGGTCAAGAAATCAACCCCGAATCCTATGCTATTTGCCTCGCCGATATGCTTATCAAAGGCGAGGATGCCAACAACATCCGCTTGCAGGACACAATGAAAGCGGACTGCTTCGAAGGTCAGGATATGCGTATTGTTATCGCTAATCCACCCTTTGGTCAGGCTTGGGGCGGTAAGGATGCTGCCGATGGAGTTGAAGCCGCCGTTAAAAAAGAACACAAAAAAGCAGATAAATATGAAGGGCTTGAAAAACTCGGAACGAGCCGCTTCCCTTGGGGATTACCGGCCTCTGGTGATATGCAGCTTCTGTTTATGCAACACGCCATCAGCAAGTTGAGCAAGGACGGACGCGCCGCCATCATAAGCAACGGTTCGCCGCTTTTTAGCGGTAACACCACAAGCGGCGAAAGCCAAATCCGCCGCTATATGCTGGAAAACGACTTGATTGAGGCGATTATCGCTTTGCCGACTGACCTTTTCTATAATACGAGTATCGGCATTTACGCTTTTATTTTCTCAATGAACAAGCGTCCTGAGCGCAGGGGCAAGATTCAACTTATCAATGCCGTGGATATGTACAAGCCGCTCCGTAAGTCCCTCGGCAAGAAGCGTAAAGAAATTTCCAAGGACGATATTACGCATATCACGGAGATTTACGCTAACTTTGAAGAGGGTTCCTACTGCAAAATCTTTGATAAAGAAGAGTTTATGTATATGGAATACGCCGTCTATCAGCCACTACAACGGCGGTGCTTCCTCACAACCGATGCGGTGGCGGGGCTTAAGACGAGTGCGTACTTTACCGCCAACGGGCAGGTGTTCAACGAAGCTGAATATGAGGAATTGCTCGAAACCGACCCGCGTGAAGGCGATGACGAGAAGAAGTTCCAGAAGTTCGTCAAGGGCAAAGAATTCACCGAGGCTGTTATTGCCATATTGGAGGCGAACACCGACGGCTCGGAATATGATGACTTTGCCAAGTTCACGGCTCGTCTGAAAGAACTCATTGGCTCTGTAGATGGCATGACGGACAGTCGCCTGAATGCTATTGCTATGGAGATGTCTGTGATAGACAAGACCGCCGTGGTGCAGAAAGACAAAAAAGGTAATGTTATTACCGACCCGACCACCAAGGATGCCGAGATTATCGGGCTTCGGCTTGATGTGGAGGAATACTTCAAGCGTGAAGTCTATCCGCACGTTCCTGATGCCATTTACACTTACGAGTACGACCCTGACAAGAAGGCATCCTCCAGCAATAAGGAACGACTCGGAGCGGAATTCCCGTTTGCCCGCTATTTTTATGAATATAAAGCACCTGAAAAGGCTGACGACCTGCTCGCACAGTTTGCCGAGATTGAACGTGGGCTGACGGCAAAGGTGGAGGCTCTGCTTGGAGGTGCGCAATGACAAACACAACTAAGCAGAGCGGGATTGATTGGATTGGTGAAATTCCGTCCGACTGGTCGCTTAAAAAAATAAGGTTTGCAACCACCGTAAGGACGGAAGTCGGAAAATATACACCCGATGATGTGTTCATAGGTCTTGAAAATGTCGAGAGTTCATCGGGGCGTTTAATTCAGACTGAAAGTGAATACGAAGAGGGCATTTATGATGTATTCCGTAAGGGAGACGTCCTGTTCAGCAAGCTACGTCCTTACCTTGAGAAAGCATTCATCGCTGATTTTGACGGCTTCTGTACTGGTGAGTTTGTGATTTTCAAAGGTTTTGATGGCGACAAGCGGTTTTTATTCTACTTTTTGCTTTCGCATGGTTTCATTGAAATCGTTAATTCTTCAACCTATGGAGCAAAGATGCCGAGGGCAAGTTGGGACTATATCAAGAACCTTCAACTACCGTTGCCTTGTGCCACCGAACAACGCTCCATCATCGCATTCCTTGACGACCGCTGCGGCTATGTCGACGGCATCATCGCTGATTTGGAGATGCAATTAGAAGTCCTGCGGCAATACAAAAAAGCCCTTATCACCGAGACGGTAACAAAGGGCTTGGATAAGTCCGCACCGATGAAGGATAGCGGGATTGATTGGATCGGGGAAATGCCGAGACATTGGGAGTTGAAGCGCGTGAAGCATTCGACGAGTGTTATTGGTAGTGGCACCACTCCCGAATCTGGAAATACCGATTTTTACGATGGTGATATACCTTGGATTCAGAGCGGAGATCTATACGGTCGTGACGTGATTATCGAAACGGAAAAGACTATAACACCACTTGCGGTTAAGTCATGCTCAGCATTAAGACTCTATCAGAATGACTTTGTGATAGTTGCGATGTATGGTGCGTCTGTCGGTAATGTCGCAATATCAAAAATTAGCGGATATGTAAATCAGGCGTGTTGCGTCATGCTTCCAAATGGGAGTAACGATGTGCGATATCTTTATTACTGGTTGGCAACGTGCAAAGATGATCTGGTAAGGCAATCCTTTGGAGGAGGTCAGCCCAACATTAGCCAACAGAAAATAAAAAACGAACCGTATCTGCAGGCACCTTTGCTAGAACAACAGCGAATCGCCGACTTCCTCGATGCCAAGTGCGCTGAAATGGATGCGCTCATTGCCGAGAAACAATACTCTGTTGAAACAATGCGGCAATATAAACGGTCGCTGATTTACGAATATGTCACGGGAAAAAAGCGCGTGGTAAGTTAAAGGGGAGAAAACAGCTATGCCTATTCGAGCAGACCAGCTTCAGGAGAAGAAGGATTACCAAAACTTAATACTGGAGGAACTGCGCGACCACAACGGTTACGTTATCCGCAACACCCAGACCGACTGGAGCGAGGATTTCGCAATGGATATAGGGTTGCTCTTCCAGTTCCTTGAGGAAACCCAGCCCGACGAGATGGCGAAGTTATGTAAGTTCTACAAGGACAAGATGGAAAAGACCGTCCTGAACTACATAAACCGCGAGATACTTAAAAGCTCCCTCGTGGAGGTCTTGAAAAGTGGCGTAGAGTTTGACAACGGCGTGAAAATCGACCTGATGTACCGCCGCCCAGCCACCGCTTTCAACGAGAAGCAAAACCGGCTCTACGGACAAAATGTCCTCTCTGTTATGGAAGAAGTCTACCACAAAGAGGGCGAACGCATCGACCTCGTGTTATTCCTGAACGGGTTTGCCATTTTCACGGTAGAACTCAAGTGCAATACATCGGGACAAAACTTCGAACACGCCATCAACCAGTACAAGCACGAGCGTGACCATAATACCCGCCTATTCAGATTCAAGGGTGGTGTGTTCGCGGCTTTCGCTATGGATTTAAATGAAGTCTACTTCTGCACAGCATTGCGCGGGGTGAACTCGTTCTTTATGCCATTCAATCTCGGAATGCCAAAATCAGCAGATAAGCCGTACTCCATCGGCAAGGGCAACCCCCACAACGAGAATGGCATCAACGTGTCCTATATGTGGGAAAACATCTGGACAAAAGAGAAAATCATCATGCTCATCGAGCGGTTTATATTCATTGAGAAAAAGCGCACGAAGAATCCCGATACCGGCAAGGTTACCCAAAAGGAGACCCTTATCTTCCCGCGCTACCATCAGCTTCGGGCGATAGAAAGGCTGACGGACGACATCCGTGTCAATCGCACCAGCCAGAACTATTTAATAGAGCATTCAGCAGGCAGTGGTAAGACAAACACCATCGCTTGGCTGACGCATATCCTCGCATCCATCCACGACAAGGACGATGCTAATATTTTCAATACCATCATCGTCATCACCGACCGCATTATCGTTGACCAGCAGTTGCAGGAAGCGATAAAGGGCATTGACCACAAGACGGGGCAGCTTAAGGTGATGGACGAAAAGTGCAACGCCGCCGACCTTGCTTCCACACTTCGTGGAAACTACAAGATTGTCGTGACCACGGTACATAAGTTTTTTTATATTGTTGAGAACAACCTTCTTGCGTCGCTGAAAGACAAGACCTTTGCCGTGCTGATTGATGAGGCGCATTCTTCCACCGAGGGAGACCTGATGCGGGCGGTGACCCATGTTTTAGCGGGAGGCAAGATTGAGGAACTGCCAGAAGAAAATCCTGATGAAGAAGCCGAGGAACTCACGACCGATGAGAAAATCAAAATTGAGCGTGCAAAATCCGGCAAACAGCCGAACGTGACGATGATAGCCTTTACCGCCACGCCCAAGCCCGGCACGATTCAGCTTTTTGGCACGCTAAATGACGAGGGCAAGAAAACTTGTTTTGACCTATACTCAATGCGGCAAGCCATCGATGAAGGATATATACTGAACGTCCTCGATAACTATGTGACTTGGAAAACCTACTTTACCATCAATAAGACAATTGAAGACGACCCCGAATTTCAGTCCATCACTGCCAAGAGGAAAATTGCCCGCTTCATCGACCTTCATGATACCAACATCTCACAGAAGATCGAGATTATTATCGAGCATTTCCGTCAGAATATTGCCAGCAGCCTTGGCGGGACGGCAAAGGCAATGGTGGTAACATCATCGCGTCCGGCGGCAGTCAAATACAAACAGGAATTTGAAAAATATATAACTCGCAACGGCTACACAGATATTCACGCCCTGATTGCCTTCTCTGGCAAAGTAAAACTCGATGGCGTGACATATACTGAAACTGGAATGAACGGTTTCAGCGAAGAAAGCCTGCGCGAGGAATTCGACAAAGCTGTCTGGCAGGTGCTTTTGGTTGCAAACAAATACCAGACGGGCTTTGACCAGCCAAAACTGGTAGCGATGTATGTTGATAAAAGGTTAAAAGGAGTGTCGGCTGTCCAGACCTTATCTCGTTTGAACAGGATTTGCCCTCCGTATGACAAGCGCACCTTTATCCTCGACTTCAAGAATAAAGTGGAGGATATACTTAAAGCTTTTGCGCCGTTTTATGAGGATACCGAACTGTTCGATACCATCTCGCCTTCCGACATTCGAAAACTGGAGGAGGAAATTGAGTTTTACGATATCCTCACCGAAAATGACATCAACGAATTTAACGACCTACTGTATCTTCCCAAGCGTACATCCAAGCAGAAACAGCGTATGTGGGCGCTCTTGGATAATGCTGCCCGTGAGTTTCGGAAAAAGGACATCGAGGAGCAGTTTGCTATTCGCACGACGATACGGCGTTTCTTGAAGTCCTATTGCTTCCTTATTCAGGCGACCTGCTATGAGAACATTGAACTTCATAAGCGGTATAACTACCTCCTGTATTTGATTAAGGAACTAGATATTAAGGGTGGTAACGATTTTGACATTGCCGATAAAATCACAGTGAGTGGTTTCAGGCAGGAACGATCCGAGGTGGTGGCGACCCCTGAAATCGAGTCCAAGCCCGAACTGAAAATGAAGTCTCCAAAACCAGCACAGCCGGAAGCAGAGCAACTGAAGATGCTCTCGGTCATTATCGAGGAAATCAACACAATATTCGGCAGCAAGGGCGACACGGGAGTTAGAACAAAAGCCGCCATGCAAATTCGAGACATTCTCTTGAAAGACGTACGGCTTAGGGCGAGTGCTAAGAACAACCCATTTTCGGACTTCAAATTCACTTATAAAGATAGCGTCTCTGACGCATTGGTTGCCGGATATGATGAAAACGTAGACTTTTACACCCTTCTCTTGGGTAACGAGGATTTGCGTGACAAAATTACTGAGGTGTTTATGAAGGAAGTCTACGAGCTTTTGAGAGGAGGCAAGTAGAATAGACTTGCCAACACGGGCAGACTTCGAGCTGCCCTATCTCTCGTTTCAGAGAATTTTTCGGCCAAGGAGAAGTGGTGAATGGAATACACTTACGACAAAGCAACGCTTGTTCCAACAAATGTATATAGGGACACCTTTGATGAGGTTGCATCTGATTTCCTCACCCACTATGGTTGCGCCCAATACCTGACGATACCTATGCCTGTACCGATTTTTGATATTGCTCGCAAGCGTGTTGGGTTAACGGTTCGCACGTCACAGCAGTTATCGGAGAGCTGTGATGTACTAGGAACAATTGCGTTCTTTGATGGGGATGTTGAAGTCTACGACCCCGGCACACAAAGTTATATCGCCTATGCGGTAAAACGTGGTACGGTATTAATTGACTGCACCATTGATAACGAGGGGCGAGCAAATAACACTATGGCGCACGAGTGCATCCACTGGTACATACATAGGCATTATTTTGACCTGCTTCACAAAAAAGTCGATAGTGCAGACATTGCATTCCGTTGCCCAGCACGAGTTTCTGACGGAGACGAGGCAACACAGGACGAGGAGCGCATGGAAAAACAGGCGCGAGGCGTCGCACCCCGAATTCTGATGCCCAAAGTATCCACAAAGAAAAAGCTACAAGAATTATTTGAAATGCACGGTTATCGGGCTGATATGGATAATCGCTTTGGTGTGCTTACAGAGATTGTCGATGAGCTGGCTGCGTTTTTCCATGTTTCCAAACAGTCCGCAAAATACCGAATGGTTGATTTATGCTTCCTGAGCCCTAATGATGCCCAAGAGTTATATCCGCATGAGCGCAGTCAAGCCGTTTGGGACTTTGCGGAGCATCCGCTGACCGTCAAAACGACTAGCCGTCCACTGACGAGGCACATATCACACGAACAAGCGTTTTCCGAATTCAGCAAGAATGACGGGTTTAGAGAACTGCTACAGAGCGGCATGTTCCGTTATTTAGATAATGCTTTTATTATCAACGACCCGAAATATGTCCGGCAGGTAGAAGACGGAATTTACAAGTTGACCCCCTATGCTATAAATCATCCGCAGGAGTGTACTCTCCTATTTGAATATAAAGCCTCGATAACCATAGACTCCAGTAAATTTCATAAAGGCATGCTTGGCTTCCTGACACGGGTCGAGACTGATTATAAAAAGTTGCCAAGATATTACCCAAATGTACAGAATGATACAGTTTATGATACCGCTAAGGTAAAGGATCAAGCCATTCAAAAGGCATTTAAAAATATCCGTGAAGAATTTGGTGAGTTCATGACCTCACGGCAAGCCGTCGCTCCTGCGACCAGCTTTTGGGAGAGGGTCGAACAAATTCGGGAGGCTAAGGGTTTAAGCAAGAATAAGTTTAAGAGTCTCTCAGGGTTGGACGACCAGACAGTAAGCCGATTGGGTAAAGGTGGCACGGTTACTACGAGAACTGGTATTGCAGCTTGCTTCGGCTTGGACTTGGATGTTTCTGAGGCAAAGGAATTATTGGCTCTTGCTAAACTCGCTCTTGGAAAAGACAAAGAGAGCCTTGCGTATGAGTACGTTCTGTCAACATTTCAGGGGTGCTCACTTGATGAGAGGAACGATGTGTTACAGGAGCTTGGCGTTGAACCAATAGGGGTTCGATCCAAGTATTGATGACTACTATGAATATCCCACTTTCATTTCTTGAAGGAGAACAAGTTATTCATTAAGGAGGAAACGTTTTATGGACATCAAAGAAGAGAAACGAGTGTGGGGCATCCATACTATGAGTGATGCACTTTTTTTAAATGACAATATTATCGCCATTGGCTGGAGAGAAATGGGCGACTTGAAGTTAATTGAAGGCAGTCGTGATGCTTTTAAGGAACGCTATAATGCAACGTATCCAGATTCGAAAAAAGGCGCCGTGGCAAATGGTGCGGGAATGTTGTACAGGTTTACTTATGAAGTGCAAATCGGAGATCATGTTGTTTTTCCATCTAAGATAGACCGTCAGATCAATATTGGAATAATAGAGAGCGAGTATAAATACAATCCCAGAGCAGCAGAATATGTGCAGCAAAGAGCAGTAAAGTGGTTGAAACATCTCCCTAGGACAGCGTTCTCACAGGGAGCTCTGTATGAAGTAGGTTCTGCAATGTCATTCTTTGCAGTAAAGAATTATGCTGATGAGTATTTGGGAGCATTAGATAAAAGTTTCAAAAAGGCTGTAATCTCATCAGAAGAAGACGAAAGTGTTGGAGCAACAGCAGATGAAATCGTCGAAAGCACAAAGGATTTTATCCTCAAAGAATTAAGTAAGAATCTTAAGGGATATGCCCTCGAAGAATTCATTGCTGATTTGCTTAGTGCAATGGGTTATCATACATCGCTATCTTCACAAGGCGGAGATAGTGGGATAGATATTACCGCATATAAAGATGAACTTCCTCCGCGCATTCTGGTGCAGGTTAAAAGCCAGGACGGTGATATTAAGGAAACTACGATTCAGTCATTGAAAGGCGCCATGCATGAAGGTGATTACGGCTTGTTCGTTACACTCTCGGCATATACAAAGAACGCGCAAAAATACCTCGAAAATACGCCTATTATTAAGGGAATTAATGGTACTGATTTAGTCGAATTAATTCTTAAATACTACGATAAGTTGGATGATAAGTATCGAAAGATGATACCGCTTAAAATGGTATACATTCCGGTTTCTAGAGAAGATGCTCAGTAATCAAGAAATAAGGTAAAAGCAATGTCAGAAGTTATTTGTGTTGAAAAAGACCGCATCGACTTCCTCCTTTATGCCTATTTTGGGGGAGAAAAGAAACCGTATCTTTTAGCAAGCAAGCGTGCATATCGAGACTTATGCCGGACTTTGCGCTTTCGTGGTGAGAGTGGTGATAAATACAGAAAAGTTATTGACGAGTTGATTGAAGATAGAATTCATAGTTTTATTACAAAAGGTTGTACTGGACAAGAACAATATGACAGAATGCACGAATCGTTGTGTGAGGATATAGTTGGTTATTACAGAACCTCGGGGGTCGAGTTCTATATAGGTCATGCACAAAAATGGGTAAATATGACCATGAAGTATCTCTATATTCTTGGCGGCATGGATCTTTCTGGAGTATTTAACTACTTGCACATTCCTCTCGACAAATATGTTTTTTCCGTTGTTCAGGACAAGCTATCAATACCGCGCCCTTGTGTAACATGGAGTAAGATTAACGACTACGCGCTTTATTTTGAATACCAACAGAAAATTCGAAATTGTCTAGCTATACCCCCAATCCGCTGGGAGTGCAGTAACTGGCTAGATGAGGCTTCTAAGCAGAATGAACTAGGAGACTGAAATAGCAGAATCCCTTTTTTCTCTTGGCTTCGCCATGTTAAGGAATGCCAGGTCTTTTAAACAAACTGGAAAGTATCTCCACAGTGGCAGCTCCAATATGAAGAATAGTTGTTTACATTAATGTAAATCATAGATATAAATGTTGGTGATTGATAAACTTTTTTCAATCCTGTCAAAATCCTCATAATGTGGAAC
>CAYGHY010000106.1:0-9820 GCA_964349435.1 uncultured Oscillospiraceae bacterium | reverse complement strand
CCCCTAAAGGGGAGCAAAGAAAGGGTGAGCATATGAGAAAAGAAAAAATGTTTGCCATGCGGATGAGCCAGCCAGACTATGACCGTATCCAGCATAAAGCAGAACAGGCGGGTATGAGCATGACGGCCTTTATTACCGCATCGGCTTTAGGTAAAAACATCACAGTGGTGGACGGACTGGACAAGGTACTGGCTGAACTAAAAGCCATCGGTAAAAACTTAAACCAGTTAACTACCCTATGCAATATGGGCAGGATTACCTGCCTTGAACTGACGGAAATAAAATCTTCTTTCGGCACAGTGTTTGACTACCTATATGAACGGATGGAATAGAGGTTGATACTATGGCGATTATCTATGCAGTCCGGGAACGGACACAGAGCAAGATAGCCATGCGCAAGGTGATGGAATATACTGCCCAGGACAAAAAGACAGTGTACCAGGATGAAAACGGGCAAAAGTACAAGCTGTTATCCGGGCAAAACTGCTGTGGTGATACCGCTTTCAAGGAATTTATGACTACCAAGCGTCAGTACAGAAAAGAAAAAGGTGTGTACTTCTATCAGTACGTCCAGTCCTTCAAGCCGGATATCGGGGTAACGCCGCAGGAAATCCACCAGATGGGCGTGGAGCTTGCAAAGTATTTCAAAGGCTATGAAGTGCAAATCGCAACCCACATTGACCGTGACCATTGGCATACACACCTTGTAGTCAATTCGTTAAGCTGTGAAACGGGGCTAAAATTACAATTCAATGAAAAGAACTTAGAGCAGCTTCGTACCCTGTCGGATGAGATTTGTACGGCGCACGGACTGGATACCTTAAAGCCCTATCAGAAGCCAAAGCAAAGACCCATGGGTGCAGGTGAGTACCGTGCCGCTGTGAGGGGCGGCAGCTATAAATTCAAGCTGATGAACGCTATTGACCAAGCTATGGCACAGAGCCACACACGGGAAGAATTTATCGCCCGCATAGAGCTAATGGGCTATCAGGTAAAATGGATACCGCACCATAAATATATCACCTACACAACACCGGAGGGTCAGAAATGCAGGGATAACAAGCTCCATGAAACCAAGTATTTAAAGGCTGAAATGGAGGGATATTTCAGTGCCAAACTTAGAAGAATTGAAACAGCGCAACAAGCCGGATATACCGGAGAGCAGCCAGTCGGTACAACCGCAGCAGACACTAACAATACCCTATCTACCGCAGGTCAGCGCAATACCCACCGACCAATGGAATATGATGCTGGAGAGCCAGACCGCAGCCATACAGCGCATACAGGAATTAACGGCATACATATCCACCCTGCCTACCGTAGACGACGTAAACAAGATGATGAAGAATTATTACCAGAACGTTTACGACAGGCAGACGGATCACCTGTCCAATACCATACGGAAAGAGCATCAGCGGATTATGGAGAATATGACTTCGAGTATGGAGAAGACGACGGATATGATTGGACGGAAGACGACGAGTACTCTGGAGGACTGGGGGAAAAAGCTGCGGCACAGGGACATGTCGCCCATAAAAATGAAAGCCAAATGGGCAGGAATCGGGGCGTTGACTTCAACGATATTGTGGCTCTCGCTAAGGCTGTTGACGACCTTGTAAACCCCTATAACCCCGAGGAAGAACGGGAAAAGAAAAAGAAGTATGTTCCTAAAGAAAATAGCAAAAAGCACAAAAGGAAACAACACCAACAGCGCCATGACTATGATTTAAGCCTGTAAAGGGAGGGTGATGGAATGAGGATAACAGTATACCGATACAACAGCTTTCAAGAATTATGGAACCGGTTATGTGAGATTTTCCGGAATACATCCGGGGAAATTCATTTAGGCGATGATACACCAGTAGGTGAGGATACACCGGATACCAATCAAAGCCAGATAAAAATAGGCAGAACCCTGTACATCGTAAACAGCCGCTATAACGGCAAAGAGAACATCATAGACAAATTCAAGCGACTGATTACAAGAAAGATGGAAAGCCAAAGCAAAGGGAACTGATTTTCAAAAGGCGGGATACGGCAGCACCGTATCCCGCCGAATCCCTTATATACAGCGCAAATTGGTTGATATGCACCTGTGAAAATTATATAATAGATTCAACCGATTTGTTGCTGGGAAAGGAAGGATTATGAAAAAACAGCAGCAAACAAGAACAGCGATCTATTGCAGGCTAAGCCGTGACGATGAGCAAAGCGGCGAAAGCATGAGTATTGAAAACCAGCGGAGTATGCTTACCCGCTATGCTAAAGAAAGCGGACTGGAAATTGTGGACTGGTATATTGATGATGGGTGGAGCGGAACCAACTTTGACAGGCCGGATTTTCAAAGGATGAAAAGCGATATTGAGGACGGAAAAATAGATGTCGTACTGGTTAAAGATTTAAGCCGGTTAGGGCGTAATCAGATAGAAACCAGCCTTTGCATCCAGGTGTTTTTCCCTCAATACGATGTGCGGTTTATTGCAGTAAGTGAAAACATTGATACTGCCAAAGGTGAAGATGATTTCATGGAGCTGCGCAATCTGTTCAACGAGTGGTTTGTGCGGGATACCAGCCGAAAGGTTAAAAATGGTTACCGCCAGCGGGCACTAAATGGCGATTATACCGGAGCCTTCGCTCCCTATGGCTACAAAAAGGACGAGCAGGATAAGCATAAGCTGGTGCCGGATGAGAATGTAGCCCATATAGTCAAGCGGATATTCCAGATGGCGGTGGAGGGATACAGCCCTTACAAAATCAGTATGGCATTAAGGGCAGATAAAATCCTCACGCCGAGGGCATATACGGCACAGCAGTTTCAGCGCTATGTCACCGTGTTCAATCCGAAGCATCCCTATGATTGGGCGAATATGACCGTTAAAACCATCATTCAAAACAAGGTGTACCTGGGGCACATGGTAAGCCATAAAAACGCCAAAAGGTCTTTTAAAAGCAAAGACATCGTACCGGTGCCAAAGGAAGAATGGATTGAGGTCAAGAACACCCATGAGCCGCTCATAGACGAAGAAACCTTTGAACTGGCGCAAAAGATTATCAGGGTAAAAAAGCGCCCTACCAAAGAGGGAGAACATCAGATATTTGCAGGACTGCTCAGATGCTCCACCTGCGGACAAAGCCTGTCCTTTGCAAGGGGCGGCGATAGCAGATACAATGGCGGCAAGGGCGGACGCGGTAGCTTCGCCTGCAACCAGTCCAGGCGCAAGGGCAAGGAATATTGCACTTTCCATTACATCAGCTACCTCGACATCTACACCATCATTCTGGAGGACATACGGAAAAATGCGGCCATTGCAAGGGAAAACGAAGCCGCCTTTGTGGAGATGGTGTCGGACATCAGCAAGGCTAAGCTTAAAAAGCAAGTATCGGCGGCAGCTAAAGAAAAGGAAAAGCTAAGGCACAGGGAAACCGAACTGCAAGCCATTTTAAGAAAGCTCTATGAGGACAATGCGCTGGGCAAAATCTCTGATGAACAGTTTATATCCCTGTCAAAGGACTTCACCGCCGAGCAAAAGCAGATAAAGGAGCGATTAAAGGCACTGGAAGACATCCTAAGCCAAGTAGCAGAGAAGCAGGAAAGCACGGCGAAATTTCTTGAACTGGTGCGAGAGTATACCGACATTCAGGAGTTAACCAAGCCGATACTTAATGAACTGATTGACAAGGTGGTAGTCTTTGATGCGGAAAAGGCCCGGGGCGACCGGGTACAGAGAATTGACATTTACTACAGGTTTGTAGGATTGATTGCGTAAATTATCGAGTTACCTCGTTAAAAACATAATACTCCTTTCATCATCATAGCTCCGCCAACCTGCTCGCTAAGATCTCTGCCGCCTACGCCAATTGCATGTGTAATACCTCCACCAAAACGGTCGATTATTACGCTTACCTCCTGCAAACCTGTACCACTTGCAGCAACTAAACCTATATTTCCTTGTTTAACCTGATTGGCAAAGCACAATCCTTTCCCTTTAAGAATTGCTGTTCCGCAGTCCGGACCCATCATTAACAAATCTTTTTCTATTGCTATCCTTTTTAATTCAATTTCATCTTCTATGGAAACATTATCACTAAAGAGCATGACATTTATATTATTATCAAGAGCATTCAACGCTTCATTGGCTGCATAAATACCAGGAACAGAAATCACTGCTATATTTGCATCAAACTCCTTCTTCGCTTGATGAATTGTTTTAAACTCTCTGATTGCAGCTCCCGTAACTATATTCCGGCTGTTTAATTGATTTAGAACCTCTAAATCCCATTCGTCTTTCAGATAGGAGTCATCTAAGGAGGCTACGAGAACTAAATCGCTAGGTGCCGCTTTTTCAATTTCATCATTCATCAAGTTGATATTTCTAATCATTTCTTTATTCATGTCTGTTCCCATTAACATTGCAAGCTCTTTGAAGGGCATTTCTTTCTTTAGTCTTGCTGTTATACTCATTAAAGTCACAGAATCATAATAAGTGTTTTTTAATACTTTCCAAACATTCATTTCTTACCTCTCCCTTTGGCAGCAATCCAAAAATAAACCCTGTTAGAATACCTGCTCCACTTGTCGCCCCATAATTTAAAATTAATTTTGCGTGATTAAATGTTTTCTCTTCATAAAATTCATTAACCATATCAACAAACTGTTCCGAATAATAACCATCAAGAACATCTTTATAGCTTTGATAACTGATCATATTAGTTCTCTTTTTTGCGATAGTCAGAATTTGCGGCAGCCACGCTAATTCAATCCCAAGGCTTTCTTTAGCCAATATATATCCTAATAAAAAATCGTCACCAAGAGGGGTTAACCCTACTCCAAGACCTACTATTTGAAGGGCGGTATCAAAGGACTCTTTTTCTATAAAGTTATATAAATGTATAAATTGGTAATTTAGTATAAAATCGCATTTGTCATAATTTAGTATGCTCGTATTAGGCTGCTGTCCTAACCATTCTAAGAGTTTTTTTGCTTTTATTAAGTGTTCATTTCTGAGGATAGCTGTTGTTTTTACAGGATTGCAGCAAACAACCGCTTCCCGAGACACCGAAAAAAACAAGTCATCTATCATAAAACCGCTATTGCACGGTTTTATGATAGATGCTGATGTAATATTATTTTCTCCAAAATGTACTTCTTCAGTGAGCACATGATGTTTATTCATAGAAATAGCAGATCCAATAGTTATCAACGTTTCATCCATTAATAAGTTAACGGAGTTTAAAAAAACGGAGTGAATTTGCATGTCATATTTAGTCTGTAGTTGTTTACAAATAAACTCATCAATCTTTATAACTTTAATTTTTAATGGATGCATTTTCTTCATTTCGATAAAAGTGCATTCCTACCAGTACTACAGCAGCAAGGAGGTAACCTAAGGCTACTTCCCATGCTGTTGCGAAGCCAATAGCTGTTGCATGGATAAATCCAAAGAAAGCTAAAATCGCTGTTACTATACTATAAGCTCCTGCAACTAAATATTTACGCTCAATGATGAAAATTGCAATAGTAGCAATCATCATTCCTACCAATATATCGCCTCCTGCAAGTCGTTCCCAACCAAGCAGCGGAATACCTGCATTTGCTAAAGCATTATAGTCAATTGTTCCTCCGGATGCATTAATTGCATTTTTAATATTTAACGTCAAGTAACCTGCAATCAATGGAATGAAGGATAGTGCAACAGCCGGATAATGTTTTTTATCAGCAACACTGAAAACTTGAGACATTATCACCATTCCAATGTACATTAAAATTGGCAGAAGGACCACAAGCGGGATAATGCTCAATATAAGCCCCATGAGTCCCGAGAACGCTAAAACCAATACAGCAACACCGGTCATCCAGGAATATCCTATTCTGGCGCCTGTAGACTTCCAACCTGGGTGTCCAATGTATATAATTGTGGGGAAAGGTGAACCCAGGAACGATCCAAGCAAAGTTAATCCGCCTGGGACAAGCATCGCCTTTGTAACATTGTATTCCTCGCCTTCAGCAGCTGCGCTCTCCAGATTATCCAAGCTCTCTAAAAAATCATAGATAGCTAATGGAATAGCTGCCGGTAAAAATGGTGCAATCTGATTAAATCCTTGCTCAAATAAATTTAATGCGAAACTTGGCAAACTAAAACCGATACTGCTTAGACTGCTGCTTACTGCTTGTCCATCCATATGTCCTGTCAGCCAGGCCAGAATAGTTCCTACTATTATTGCAAAGGCTCCGGCAGGAATCCTGAAAGGCATTTTTTTAAGTGCAAGCCACCCAGCAAAAACAATTACCAGAGAAGTTAATCCCAAATAAGGTGTTGAAAATACTCGACCTGCAGGGTTCATTGAAATATAAGTAATTGCAAGTCCGGCTAGTGCTCCCAGCATTGCTGCCCTTGGTATATACTTTTTAATATAAACGCCAATAAATGCACCGAGTGTCATAATAACGCCCTGAATGAAATTCCAAACGATACCTGCTGCCCAAGCCACCTGCCAATCTTTGGTTGCTGCATAAACTACACCAATAACGCCAAATACTACCGCAAAATAATGAGGAACACTTAATCCGTAAGGCATTGCAGTAACCTCTTTATTTTTGCTCAGTATCGATAATCTTTTTGCTTGTAAGGCTAGAATTATTCCACCAAGCCCTAAAGCAATAGCTGTTCCCGGAACAATGCTACCAAAAACAAGTTCCTTTGGCATTCCTATTAAAATAAGTATGCCAATCGCAGCTAAAAAGTTAGTCAGCACATTAGAAAACAAACCAAAAAATCCATTTAAATCGCCTTTTACCAACCATGGTGCTCCACCTTTAAGTTTTGCAAGCATTTTAATCACCTCTTCACTATTTTGATAACCCTTTTAACAATTCATCACTTGTGGTAGTCCAGCCAAATATGCCACCCTGTTGATTAATCATACGAACAGCTGCTTCTTGATCCTTCGGTTCAAATGCAGCCGTTCCATCCTCAATCATGAGACATTCATAGCCCCTGTCATTGGCTTCTCGTATTGTTGTATGAACACAAACATGTGTTGTTACGCCGCAAAAAACAAGTGACTCAATTCCTTTGCTCTGCAATATAATATGCAAGTCTGTTTGATAGAACGCTCCTTTTCCAGGTTTATCAATAACCACCTCCGTATCCAACGGTTTTAATTCGTCCACGATATCATGACCATATTCACCGCGTACAAGTATTTTGCCCATTGGACCATCTTCACCAATTGCTGCAAATCTTCTTTTTTTCGCAGGCGGACAGTCTGATAAATCCGGACGATGTCCTTCTCTTGTATGGATAATAAACAGGTTTTGTTTTCGTGCTTCGTCTAATATTTTCTTGACAGTGGGAATAATTGATTTTGTCGGAGTAATATCATTGCCTAATGCTTCACCGAACCCTCCTTCCAAACAAAAATCTCTTTGCATATCAATAATGATAAGAGCCGCCTTTTCTTTTTCAAAATCAAAAACAAATGGTTTTGCATCAATTTGAATATTTCTCATCATTAATAATCCCCTCTCTTTTTTTACCAAAATAAGCATATAACACAAATAACAGCATCACTGCAATGTATGCTAGAGTAACCTGGAAATTAGCATTTATGGCAACACTCTTGGCATGAATAATTCCAAAGAAAGACAATAATGCGCCAATAAAACAAACTACAGCAGCCTGTTTATACTTATAGTCAATAATGTAAACAGCCATGCTTCCTAATAACATACCTACAATAATGCTCCCCGATCCCAACGTTAACATCCCGCCATAATTTAATCCTGCATTGTTCAATGCTTCATAGCCAATTTCCAATGCATTTGTCTTTGCTTGTCCTAATACGATATCAACTGCATTTCTGGTCCAATCTGCAAGCCAAGGAATAATAGAAAGAACAACAGCAGGTGCATACTTTCCATCTACACTGGTAAAAGCTTGTGTAGTAATGACTACTCCTATGTAGAGCAAAATAGGCAAAATAGCAACAACCGGCACAATATTTAATAACAGAGAAACAACACCCAAAATTGTCAAAATGAAAACCGCTAAACCATTTGAAAAAGAATATCCAATTCGTGCGCCAGCTTCCTTCCAACCGGGATGACCAATATAAGTAGCTGTTGGAAAAGGATTTCCAAAGACGCTTCCTATCATGCACACTGTTCCATCGACAATCATAGCTTCTTTAGTTGAATAGTTGTCTCCTGCAACTGAAGCACTTTCACAGTTATCAATTGTTTCTAAGAAATTGTATATTCCAAAAGGTATTGCACTGATCAGAAATGGAAGCACTGCATCAAAGCCGTCAATTAATCGGCTGATACTTGGAATCGGCACTCCAAATACAAGATTGTTAAAGCTGTCCCTTAAGGCTCCAAAACTCATTAGACCACTTGCCCAGCCAATAATTATGCCAAATAAAATTACTACTAACCCTACCGGGAGATTAAAAGGCATTTTTGCTTTGCTGACAAAACCTAAAAGCACAATTGCCAATGAGACCAAGCCGATATAAGGAATATAGTAGATGCTAAATGCCGGATTTAATGCAATGTAGGTAATGGAGACACCAGCCAAAGATCCTAGCATGGCGGCCCTTGGAACATATTTTCTTACTTTATCCCCGATCGCACTGCCAAGAAATTCAATAAGACCTTCTAAAAATGCCCATACTAACCCCGCAGACCAAGCTAAATATGCATTTTTTGTGGACCAATAAACAGGTCCGATAATCATAAAAACAACCAGAAACATATGTGGGACACTGATACCTGAGGGAAGAGCCGTCACAGTGTCTCTATTCTCCTTCTTTGCTAGCTTCACAGCCATCCAGCCATAGTACAAACCTGAAATAAAAATTGAAAATCCTACAGCTGGCAGAATTTTTCCGTAAACCATATCGTTCGGAAACCCAACTACGACTGTCAACAGACTGGCCAAAACCAGTATATTGGTTAGATTATTTGTGAATAGTCCAAAAAAACCGTTCCAATCACTTTTTACAAATACCTTCAAACAAGCACCTCCATATCCCATTAGTTTCTCTGAATCTCCGATACTCTTCAACTCGACCTCGACCCGGTATGAACAATGGTGTCCTTATTTGTTCGAAAGACCACAAAACCCTTCAGTTAAGCGACTTCCAACATTACTCTAATACAACCCGCGAATAAATTATATAAAATGCATGTGGATTTGTAATCGTAAATAGTTGACGATGAGATAGTGATTCTGTTATCATATATTTATAATGCATATTAAAAATTACATAATAAATATAGCCTAATCACTGTATAATCAGGAGAATCCATAGATGCAAATAACTTTAAAAGATATATTAGACAAAGAAATTTTTGAGTCCTACTCAGTATTGACAGGTCATAATGCATTGACTAATATTGTGGAAAGCGTCAGTATTTTGGAAACACCTGATTTTGAAAACTATATTTTGGAGAAGTCTCTTATTCTGACAACTTTTTATCCGCTAAAAAATGAGATTTCAAGATCAGTCTAACTGATTAAGGCACTATATGAAAATAATACGGCAGGACTAGTAGTGAAGATTCACCGCTATATTAATGAAATTCCTAAAAGTGTTATAGAAATGGCAAAAGAAATGAAATCTATGGATTTAGGCACGTCAACTGGTAGCAGCACTGGATTAACTCCTGAGCAAATGGCAACTGTACAAGGTAAAGGTAATCCGTCGCAGAAACCTATAAACACAAAGACAAGTACCAATATTGAAAAATCTGAAACTAAGAGTAGTCAAGAGAACTGGAATATCGGCGGTAGCGTTGATACTGGTAATACAAATG
>CAYGHY010000105.1:0-9887 GCA_964349435.1 uncultured Oscillospiraceae bacterium | reverse complement strand
CCACAATATTATTAGACTTAACAAAGAAATTTTAGTCGCGGAATATATATCTGACTTGTGCACAATATATCCTTAGAATAGCAGATGGAGGTTTTTTATGTATTTTCACATGCACAAGTACAGATTTCAATGTAAAAATGTAAAAGGCCATGATCACAGGCTTTTGGGCTACGCCGGAAATATGCTGGGTATAGACAGCTTACATTTCCATTTCTACTACGGTGTTTCCTCTTATGAAAATCATACCCACTATTTCTGTGGAATCACAGGATTCCCGGTCAGAACTGTCAAAGGACATATCCACAGAATGACCGGCATGCTTGAAAGCAACATTCTGCACGAACACGAATTTAAAGGCTATACCTTTGAAGACATATCATATTTTTCATCCAGGCATGCTGTGAGTTTGGACAGTTGACCACCCATATCCTGTCCTTTTTAGCGCCCTCTTTGTCATTCTGACAACAACTATTAATCATGTCTGCTGATAATATCCCTGACTACCTCACCGGCGATAATAAGACCGGCAACCGGCGGCACAAACGCAGTACTGCCCGGGATGCTGCGCCTGTCGGTACATTTTCTTTCCGTATTGTTGGGACACACGCATCCCTCTCTGCAACTTGTTTGTTCGTTCTCCAATGTCTCTGAAGGTTTTTCTATTGAGAACAGTACCTTAAGTGATGTTACTCCCCTATCTCTTAATTCTTTTCTCATGACTCTGGCAAGGGGGTCGACAGAAGTTTTGCTGATGTCGGTTATTTCCAGCTTTGTCGGATCAAACTTGTTCCCAGTCCCCATACTGCAAATGATCGGAATCCCTTTCCGCCTAGCCTTCAATACAAGATCAACCTTGGCCGTCACTGTGTCTATGGCATCTACAATATAGTCAATATCCCCATCAAATAAGTACTCCGCCGTCTCCGGCAGATAAAAAAGCTGGTGTGTCTCTACCACCGCCTTCGGGTTAATATCAAGAATTCTTTCCTTCATAACATCTACTTTTGGCCTGCCTATCGTTTTTCTGGTAGCGTGCAGCTGCCTATTCGAATTGGTCAGACAAATGAAATCATCATCTACCAGCACAAATTTCCCTACTCCGCTGCGTACTAAGCCTTCTACTACGAAGCTGCCCACTCCGCCAACTCCAAACACAGCTACTTTTGAACGTTCCAGCTTCTTCATTGCCTCACGTCCTACCAACATCTCAAATCTTGAAAATGCATGAAGCATTATTGAACCCCATCCTCTATTATAATTATTTTCCAGACATTACCGGTCTTTTTAAGCTGCGCCGACATGAGCTGTCTTATCTGCGAATCTGCGCTCAGTCCTAAAATCTGATAATAAGTGACCTTGCAAATGCCGCCTTTCATTTCTGACTTTGTTATTGTATCAAGTTTTGCCGCTTTTAACAAATTGCTATATAGAGACACACCTTCTGCACTAATATCTCTCTTGCTTATTTCATCTACGCCCGATTGCTTCAAAATATTCAGTCTGAGCTTGAAGTTATCATCCATCAATTGTAGAGCTTTGGAGTAATCATTTTCAGCTGCAAGATAAGAATAAAAGCTTTTTATCACATTTTCAGCTTCACTGCCGGCTGTTTTCCCCTGAGTATTTGTATCTGCAACGATGGCACTCCCTGTGCCTGCCATAACAGCATTCGTATCACTGATGTCTGCTCCCGGTCGATCCGGAGAGCCCGGTGTCACAGAAACACCTCCTGCAGCCGTTTGTTTTAGTTCACTGCCATCGTGATTGAACAGCAGGTTCTTTTGGATATCATATAACACCTCTATTTGCGTCATATCCGAATCCGCGTCATTTTTCAGACGTGCAGCCTGCCTTAGTTTTAATACATCGACTGTCCGCCATGCTAGAAATTCATAATCATACAAGTATTCAGGGCTGCTGTTTTTCCCGAGAACATTTCCTGTTTTATCTCTGTTGCCTTTGATAATGTACTCCCGGTCAGCGCAATCAAATACTTCAACAAGGTTATCTTCTTTTAAATTGCTGAGATGCGGCGGATCACCAAAACTATATACAAGGAGGCTGAAATCCTTATTTAAAGCCATTTTCCCATATTTGCCAGGATATGAAAAAAGTTTTTTTACAGACATATCGTTAAGCTCCACCATATATAGTGAAGCCTGAGTATATGCACCAAGAGGTGCGCCATGTATTCGCAAATAGAGCTGAGAATGAACCGGATTCAGCAAGGCTTGACCAATTCTGAAGGCCTCTGTATTCCCGCGCTCTTTATCCCTGTTGTCGAATATGCCTGTAAGTTCAGGCAATTCTCCATTATCCAACTCATTTATAACACTGATACCTTTTAAATAATACTGCAGCCGTAAAAACGTCTTTTTGTCAGTGTTTTCTGCTAATTTCAGTTCCAGTTCAAATTCCGGCGTATTACCGTCGACAATCACTGCTTCATCTTTAATTAACATGTTAAGTTCCATGTCTCCTGTTGTTGCCTGTGAAGTTCCATATACGGTATTCTCAAAACTGCTGCCGGCCACAGTTCCTTCAGTGTTACCCGCCAGACTGTCTGTTTTTGAATCGGCAGTCTGTGTGTTTTGGGGCTCTTGTGCCGCTTGCCGCGCATTGTTTATCAGCCTTGCATCATAATAAATTAATACTGTTGCAAGCAGCAATGCTGCCATGATAATTAAAACAGTAGCCTTCCTGCTCCCCATAACAATCACCCGAGACCTTTCCCATTATGTTATATTACTGTACAATCATATAATAATATTATACATTATGATTTATGCATGGGCAATTTAGTCCTTTCCTCGATTTTCATATTTTGCTATAATGGGTGGGGGACGCTTCAAAAAAAACAGATGTAAGAGACCGTAAATCCTCTATAATTGGTTTAAAAAAAATAGAATGGAGATATTGACAGCTTATGAAATATGTTGTTGTTCTGGGTGACGGAATGGCAGATTACCGTGTAGCCCAGCTAGGAAACCGGAGTCCTCTGCAGTGTGCAAACAAACCTAATATAGATTTCCTTGCAAGGTATGGCGAAATAGGAATGGTCAAAACAGTACCAGATGGTATTCTACCGGGAAGTGACGCAGCAAATCTGTCCGTCATGGGCTATAATCCAAAGAAATATTACACAGGCAGATCGCCGCTTGAGGCTGCCAGTATGGGGGTCGAACTGACCGATACGGATCTTGCTTTTAGATGCAATCTTGTTACTCTTGACTTTGATGGTAATTATGAATCTGCGATCATGCTGGATTACAGTTCCGATGAAATATCGACCAAGGAAGCCGCTGAATTAATTAGCGAATTAAATACCCATCTGGCCAGTGCAGTGCTCACCTTTCATGCAGGCATCAGCTACAGGCACTGCATGGTCTGGAAAAATGGCACAGGCAACAGGACATTTACCCCTCCTCACGATATTCTCGAAAAGAACATCGCCACTTTTCTGCCCATCGGCGATGACAGTGAAATGTTTTTATCCATGCAAAAAAGGAGTAATGAAATATTGAAGAACCATCCGGTAAACCTGGAAAGGGTTGCCCGGGGACTGCGTCCCGCCAATTCCATATGGATTTGGGGTGAAGGAAGAAAGCCGACAATCCCTAAATTCACCGATAAGTATGGGGTAACCGGTTCTGTTGTCTCTGCCGTTGACCTAATCAAAGGGATTGGTTTGTGCGCTGGATTGGACTCCATTTATGTTGAAGGTGCCACAGGTAATATTCATACTAATTTCAGGGGTAAGGCGGAAGCCGCTCTTAATGAGCTGCAAAAGGGCAAGGACTTTGTATATGTTCACATAGAAGCACCGGATGAATGCGGCCACAGGTTTGAAATAGAAAACAAGGTTAAATCAATTGAGTTCATTGATAAACTCGTAGTAGGAGTACTGCTGGAAGGCCTTGCAGCATATGAAGACTATAGCATTCTGGTACTGCCGGATCATCCCACGCCACTTTCGCTAAGGACTCATACCTCTGAGCCTGTACCATATATACTCTACAGAAAGAGCAGCGCAAAACCCTCAGGAGTTGAAGGCTACGATGAATTCCAGGCACTTACAACAGGTGTTTATATCGAGGACGGCTATACATTAATGGACAGATTTTTAAGCAAACAAATGGGATAATTTGCTTTAATGTAGCAACTGTTTCAAGTTCACCAGATTTCTTCCAACCCATCTTTCTCTAGTTCATGGGTCTTATTCCTGCCCATAAGGTCAAATACCGCACGGGCGGGATCTTTGTAGTTGAACAGAATCTCATATGCTTCGACGGTGATAGGCATACTAATTCCAAGCTTCTTTGAAAACCTGTATACCGGTTCAGTGGTATAAATGCCCTCCACCACCATTTTCACTTCTTCAAGGACCTTATTCACCGGCCTGCCCTGCCCTATCAGTATGCCTGCGCGTCTATTGCGGCTGTGCACACTGGTGCAGGTGACAATAAGGTCACCTATCCCTGCAAGCCCCGAGAATGTTTGCATTTTGGCTCCCATGGCGAATCCAAGTCTGGAAATCTCCGTTATTCCCCTGGTCATAAGTGCTGCTTTTGTATTATCTCCAAATCCCAGACCGTCGGAGATACCTGCGCACAGAGCAATAACATTTTTCACCGCCCCTCCAAGCTCCACTCCGGTTATATCAGGGTTTGTATAAACTCTGAAACGCTGTGACATGAATATGTCCTGAATCAGATCCGCCGCCGCTCCGTTTTCAGAAGCAGCAACATAAGCGGTAGGTATACCCTTTGAAAGCTCTTCAGCGTGGCATGGCCCGGACATGGCGACGACAGTAGCACTAGGCATTTCCTGTAGAATCACCTCTGACATACGGTAACCTGTATCTCTCTCAAGTCCTTTTGAAAAACAACTGATGATCTTCGGTTTTTTTACTAGCATTGATATCTTTTTGACATTATCTCGAATTGTCTGAGATGGAATAACCATCACCAATATATCAGCAAAGGCAAGTACTTCCTCTAGGTCAGCCGTACAAACCACATTTGTCGGAATAGTAACACCAGGTAGTTTGTCCTTCTGCTCCCTATATATGTTAATCATTTCCACTTCTTGTCTGTAAACAGACCACATTTTCACTTTGTGTCCATTTTCTGAAAGCAGTATTGAAACTGCAGTACCCATGCTCCCGGCACCGATTACAGAAATGTTGATACCCATTTCTAGCCTCCCGAATTTCAAACGAATAAAGAGTGCCACTTTGATGCGCTATAGAATGAAGATATATCACGCCTGCTTCTTTTTAAATGAAAACCTGGATTCCGTACCACCCAGCAGTCTTTTGATGTTTTCATAATGCTTTACAACAATCAACACTGCAATAATGCCGGAAAATACAATAGTCTCAAAGCTTCTCCCCAGAGCACCTACCGCCACAGGAAATAAGGCTGCAGCAACAATCGACCCAAGAGAAACATATCTGGTAATAAGCAAAATAATGAAGAATATACCCAGAAGTCCCAACGCAATTGGCCAGTCGATCAGCAGCAGTACGGCAAGCGAAGTCAATACGCCTTTGCCGCCCTTAAAACCGAAAAACACCGGCCATATGTGTCCCAGTATGGCGGCTGTGCCTCCCAGCATGCCACCCAGCTGTCCACTATAGATATAATAGCCGACTGCGTAAGCCAGAATACCCTTTACCACATCGCCCAGGAGCACAAATAAAGCTGCCTTTTTACCCAGAGTTCTCAATGCATTTGTTGTACCCGCATTTCCGCTGCCATGTTTTCTTATATCCACCCCATAAAACTTTCCTACAATCAGGGAACTATTCAGACTGCCGAGTAAATATCCCGCTATCGCTGATAAAATAATTTGAATATACATAGCTATATCCCCCATTTTACTAAGTTAAGTTTTCTTTGCCTCTCTCTCTATGTATGAACCTGATTGGTGTCCCTTCGAAGCCGAAGCTTTTACGAAGCTGATTCTCAATATAACGCTCGTAGGAATAATGAAACAGCTCCATGTTGTTGACAAAAATAATAAATGTCGGAGGTTTGATAGCAGACTGAGTGGCATAGTACAACTTAAGCCTCTTGCCTTTATCCGACGGGGGCTGTACAACTGAAGTCGCTTCATTAAGCAGATCGTTGAGCATCCCAGTCGAAATCCTAAGCGAAGCCTGGCTATGGACTAGTTTTACAAGTTCAAGCAGTTTGCCAACCCTCTGGCCTGTTTTTACCGAAATGAACAAGACTGGTGCATATTGCATAAAACCCAACTTGTCCAGTACCGTCTTGCGGTATTCTTCAAAAGTGCCGGTTTCCTTTTCCACCAGATCCCACTTGTTCACGACTACAACAGATGCCTTGCCCTGCTCATGAGCATATCCGGCAATCTTTGTATCCTGCTCCGTCACTCCATCCTGCGCATCGATCATAATAACGCATACATCTGACCTTTCAACCGCTGTCCAGGAGCGCATTGCACTGTATTTCTCAATATTCTCGGTAATCTTGCTTTGTCTGCGTATTCCCGCTGTGTCTATAAGCACGTATTTATCATCACCAACTTCTACATATGTATCTATCGCATCCCTGGTAGTACCCGGAATATCGCTTACAATAACCCGTTCCTCTCCCAAAATTCTATTGATCAGCGACGATTTGCCGGAATTCGGTTTTCCAACAACTGCCACTTTGATTACGTCTTCATCATAATCCTCGCAGTCGACTTCTGGAAAGTAGGCAAAAATCTCGTCAAGCAAATCGCCCATTCCAAGCCCATGTACAGATGAAACAGGTAGTACATCACCCATGACAAGGTTGTAGAACTCATACATCTCAGCAGGCGGTTCGCCTATCCTATCCACCTTGTTTGCTACAAGAATGACAGGCTTTTGCGATTTTCGGAGCATAGTGGCGATTTCCTTATCGGAGGATGTCATGCCTTCCTTTGCATCCACAAGGAATACGATGACATCTGCCATATCTACTGCCACCTCAGCCTGTGCGCGCATCTGCTTCAGTATCTTGTCTTCGGTATAGGGTTCAATTCCCCCAGTATCTATTAATGTAAATTTTCTGTTTCTCCATTCCGCCTCGGCATATATCCTATCACGGGTTACCCCCGGTGTGTCTTCCACTATAGATATTCTCCTGCCGATAAGATAGTTGAAAAAGGTAGATTTGCCTACATTCGGCCTTCCAACGACTGCTACTACCGGTTTTGCCAATCTTTTCACCTCGCTTCTTTCCAATTATCACCACTGTAAAATATTTAAATTAAGCCTTTTAATACATTCCAAATATCTTTTTTATAAAATCTCCACCGTTATTTTCTGAAACAGTAATTTTCACTCCAAGCTTACTACTGAGTTCCGCAACAGTATAATCATCCAGGAACAACTCTTCGCCCGATTTCAGCATGCTCCTTGATATCAGAAGCTCGCTTCCACGCTCTAGAGTATCAAGCTGCTCCAGCAGATCTCCACCGGTCAGAAGCCCTGTCACAGTGACAGATTCCCCAAAATAATTATTTTTTATCGGATAAACTTCCACCTTCAGATTATTATACCTCTTTTCTAGTAATTGAGCCAATTGTTTTATGTACCGGTATGCACAGATACCGGTTGCTATGCTCACAATCCTTTTGCCGACAAAATTTGAACAATGCCTGTCCAGCTTATTGCCATTTTTTTTAAGATACTTACTAAACTCATATAAAAACAGAGACATGAGTCCCACTCCGTTTTCTATTTGAGGAAAGTCTTCATATTCCTCGTAGGTAGGCAATTTTGCGTCTGCCATAATATAAAACTCATCAGCCAAGTATACCAGCCTTTTGCCATGCTTTTTCAACAGCTTTTGCTGCCAGCCTTCAACCTGTTCCAATACTAATGCCGCAGCTTGTTCGTTATAGGGCTCAAGCTTGTAAAGTCCTTTACGCCATTTGGTCAGTCCGACCGGTACTGCCGAAATACTGGCAACTCCCGGATATAGACATGAGAGTTCTCTAAGCGTATTGTCCAATTCCGCACCATCATTCAAACCTCTGCATAATACAATCTGAGTATTCACAGTAATGCCGCCGGTTGTCAAGGTTTTCATTCTTTCAAGCACATCTCCGGCAAACCTGTTACCCATCATGATTTTCCTGAGTTCCGGATTTGTAGTATGAACGGACACATTGACTGGAGACATCTTATACCGGACAATCCTCTCAAGTTCCTTTTCCCGCAGGTTGGTCAATGTTATATAGCTGCCTGTAAGGAAGGACAGCCTTGAATCATCGTCCTTGAAGTAAACAGTATCCCTCATGCCCGATGGTAATTGGTCTATGAAGCAGAATATACATTTGTTGCTACAGCTTTTAGCTTCTGATATCAGCGGGTTTTCAAAAACCAGTCCCAGATCTTCGTATTCATCCTTCTCTACTTCTATTTCCCAGAGTTCACCATTCTTCTTTTCAATTTTAATTAGCAAAGTACTATCAGCGGCTAGAAAACGGTAGTCAAAAATATCATTTATCTCCTGCTCGTTAATGGAAAGCAGCAAGTCTCCCGGTTCAATATCGGCATCATGAGCTGCGCTGTCATTTTGCACAGCATTAATTACTATACGGTTTTTCAAGATTTCCGTCACCTCCTCCTATGCTGATGGGAGCAGAGTTTCTCCTCTAAAGCCACCCCTTAATACAAAAAGACTGCCTTCACAGACAGCCTCTTTCGTCCATACGGTATTTGGTAAATACAGCTCATTTACTACTTTCCAGCTTCTTTTATGACTTCTTTGCCATCATAGTATCCGCATTCCTTGC
Organism: uncultured Oscillospiraceae bacterium; assembly: GCA_964349435.1. Lineage (GTDB taxonomy): Bacteria > Bacillota > Clostridia > Acetivibrionales > DTU013 > CAYGHY01. Next base: position 1,088 of record CAYGHY010000105.1, on the reverse strand, counting down.
AAACTATGTGGGAAACTTTCAATGAATGACACTGGGGGCAGCTGATTAAGCCCGGCTGTGACAACTTCCACTGAGATCTCCTTTTCCCTGTTCTGGCTTTAGACCATTTATTTCTCGGGTTTGCCATATTCTACACCTCCCTGATTAAAAGCGTATTTCACAAATTTTCTAAATACTTGTTCAGACCTTCCAGACGCAAATCTATATCGTACTCGCTGCAACCACACTGCATCTCATTTAGGTTTGCACCGCACTTGTTGCATAAACCCTTGCATTCCTCGGAACACAACTGCTTCATCGGAAGGCTCAAAATAATATTATCGTTGAGCGCTTTGTTGATGTCAAGTATTTTCCCCTCAAAAGGGTACATGTCCATTTGTTCTGCATCGGGACTGTTTATAAAGCTTTCCTCTATATTCAGTTCCAATGCTTTGCTCACCACGCCAAGACAGCGGTAGCATTCATTTCTGTAGATTGCCTTAAGATTACCTGCGAGCCGCATAATACCATTAGTATTAGTCACAGTACCGTCAAAGGACAAACCTCTGTCAAGCAAAAAACCTTCATCAATCTCAACTTCAGAAGGTGCTACTTCGAAATGAAGACTTATTGAAGCTCCATTATACCTTGCAATATCCGATATATTTACCTTCATTACGAAACCCCTTAAATTAACGACATTTGATATTATACTAACTTAGGGCATTATTGTCAAGGCAATTTGCAGTAAGTGCGTGTTTGCAGTAAGTGCGTGTTTGCAGTGAGTGCGTGTTTGCAGTGAGTGCGTGTTTGCAGTGAGTTGTGTTTATCTTGTGACAATCTTGTGACAATGTTATCATCCTTTTCATATTAAGATTATTAACAAGGTAAGATTGATAGGTGACATTTTCTCACAATAGTTAATAGGGTGACATTATCACCCTTATCACCCTTATCACCCTTATCACAAGATAAACACAAGTTTCGACATATGTACTTTACAACGATAGCCCGACTGTGCTATAATTCAAAATGCGCTGTCGGGGTGTAGCTCAGTTTGGCTAGAGTGCTTGCTTGGGGTGCAAGAGGTCGCGTGTTCAAGTCACGTC
>CAYGHY010000104.1:0-10005 GCA_964349435.1 uncultured Oscillospiraceae bacterium | reverse complement strand
GTATATTATGCATTATGTTCATTTTCTCAGCTTAAAGTCAATATTTTTACTTTTTGCTTTTTCATTAAACCATGATTCTATCATTTTAATCTTATCTTTTTGTGAAATTGTTTCGTCACTTTTATTAATATGTTCTTTTATATCATTTAAATCTGCAAGATCCAAAAGATTAACTGCAATACAAAAAAAGTTCTTTTTTCTTCCATCGTTACAATTGCTGATTAAGTATTTCAAAAATGAAATTTTTTCATTAAGCTCCGCTTGATACTGTTCAATTCCGTTGTCAATAGCCTTCTGCATATCGTTTTTAACATTCCGATAAGTGATGAATGAATCTTTTTCACTTGGGCATTTATATCTACTGCATGGATAATCCTTGCACAGAAAACAATACTCAACATCATCATGCTTTTTACTGCACGTAATCACTGCACAGCTTGGGTGCTGCAGATGAAAATTTTTGCCACCACATCCGGGACACCTTGATGTTCCCTCGCTTTGATATCTTGGGCAAAGTCCACAGTTAAGACCACATAACGAAAACAAGGGGTATTCTCTCTTATATTCCTTCATGATTTATCACCATTTTCATCTCTTCCTTACAAAGAAAATATTATTTTTAATATATCAATTAAACATTGAAGCAGCACCTTCAGTAATGTTTAATTGATTTTTACGTCTATAAGATATTGTACTCTATAAAACAAAAGAAGTCGACTTCAAACAACAATCTCCAAAGCAAAGAGTTGTTATGGAGTTTTGAGTCGCTCCATCTTTGTCTCCCTGCTCTCTGTCTTTTATCTTCATTATACACAACATTGTTTGATAATTTAATAAATAATGCCGCTTAAAAACTATTCCAACCTGAAACTCTGTTCTGTGATGCCGGAATATTTGCTGGCAATGAAGCTGATGTCATCCATGATGGAATCCGAGACTGACAAAAAGGACATCACCTTTCTAATGAAGCACTTGAGGATAGACACCAGCAAAAAGACATATCAGTTAATAGAGTCGGCTTTTAAAACTGAATTTATTTTGCCAAAAACTCAATATGTCATTGAGGAGTGTCTGGAGGAAATTTTGGAGGAAAGAGAAGCAGAACAGAGAGACGTACGCTCTGATGGAGATGAAGAAAAATGGAGATGAAAAAAAATGGAGATGAAGAAAAGTTGATATTTAGGCCAATAACATTTATAATATGTAATTGTGGTTGCAATGCAATAACTCAAAAAGTTACATTGCTAATTGATTCATGAGGCTAATGGAAGGTTGTGGCGAAAGAAAACAATGAATAAAACGGAACCTTTGGGAAGATGGACAAAAGAAAAATCTGAAGAACTGTATGGTATAAAAAACTGGGGAGCCGGTTATTTTTCTATTTCCAATAAAGGCGAGGTGCTGGTGAACCCTTATAAAAACAATGCATCAACTGCAATCAGCCTTATGGATATCATTTCAGGTGTTCGTGAGCGCGGACTGGATATGCCCGTACTCTTAAGATTTGAAAATCTATTGGACTCGCAGATTTCCTATCTCAACGAGACTTTTAGGAAGGCAATGAAGGAGCTGAATTACAAGGGTGAATACCGTGGTGTTTATCCAATAAAAGTGAACCAGCAGCAACAGGTTGTTGAAGAGGTAACCAGATTTGGCCAGCGTTATCACCATGGGCTTGAGGTAGGCAGCAAAGCAGAGTTGATCGCAGCCCTTTCTCTCATGAAGGACAAGGAAGCCTGCCTGATATGCAATGGCTACAAAGATAAAGAGTTTGTTGATTTGGGTTTGTATGCTGTGAAAATGGGGTTCAAGTGTTTCTTTGTTATTGAAATCCCGGATGAGCTGGACATTGTGCTGGAACGCTCACAAGCATTAGATGTTCAGCCCAACATCGGCATCCGCATCAAGCTTTTTGCAAAGGCCGGCGGTCATTGGACCGAATCCGGTGGGGACCGCAGCATATTTGGCCTCAATGTTACCCAGCTGATATCCATGGTCGATACCTTAAAAGAGAAAAATATTTTAGGAACCCTTAAACTGCTTCATTACCATCTTGGTTCCCAGATACCCAATATCCGGGATATTCGATCCGCTGTTCTGGAAGCGGCCCGCGTATACGCAGAGCTGGTTAAAGAAGGCGCTCCGATGGGTTATCTGGATTTGGGCGGGGGGCTTGCGGTGGATTATGACGGTTCTAACACAAATTATACCAACAGCCGCAATTATACAGTTGAAGAGTACTGCACAGATATAGTCGAAGCCGTCATGTCCACTCTGGACTCATGCAATGTGCCCCATCCGGTGATTGTGACGGAGTCGGGGCGGGCGACGGTTGCTTATTATTCCATATTGCTGTTTAATGTGCTGAATGTGGAAAAATTTGAGGAGTATGAAGTTCCAGATGAAATCGATGATAATACATCAGAGCAAATAAAAAACCTGTATGATGTGAACAAAAATTTGTCATTGAAAAATATGCAGGAGTGTTATAATGATGCGCTGTACTATCGCGATGAGATTCGTGACATGTTCAAGCATGGCAAGATCAGTCTGCGTGAACGTTCAGTTTCAGAAAAAATCTTCTGGAATACTATGAGCCAGATTGCAAAGGAAAAGAAAAAACTAAAACATCCTCCGCCAGATCTGGAAGACATCGAGAGTGCCATTGCAGATATCTATTACTGCAATTTCTCAGTGTTCCAGTCCATTCCGGACAGTTGGGCTATTGACCAGTTGTTTCCGATTATGCCTGTACACCGTTTATTGGAATTGCCTAGGAGAAATGCAGTCATCGCAGATATCACCTGTGATTGTGACGGAAAGATTGACCGGTTCATTGATCTCCATGATGTCAGTAATACATTGCCTCTTCACGAGATGAAAAACGGTGACGACTACTATCTTGGCATTTTTCTGGTGGGTGCCTATCAGGAAACATTAGGCGACCTTCACAACTTGTTCGGCGACACCAACGTCGTCAGTGTGCGGATCAATCCAAATGGTAATTATGACCTGGTAAAGGAGCTTCATGGTGACAGTGTAGCTGATGTGCTCTCTTATGTGGAGTTTGAACCAAAGGATATGCTGGTGCGTTTTCGCGAGACTGCGGAGGAAGCCATACATGAAGGCTTGATCAGCGCTAGCGATAGGCCTGCGATTATGAGTGCATACGACAATGGCCTTCGCGGATACACTTATTACGAACGATAAATAACGCAGCCTAAAAGCAAAATGATTTTTAAAATGTTTAAAACGTTCCGTTAACTTCATAAAACACCAAAATCCATTCTACATAATCTAATTATTAACTCAAATAATTATAGATTATGTACACAGAATAGTATGGGAGGTGTTTTATAATGAAAACGAATTTAAAAACAGTATTAGGCGCTTTTGCCGGAGTGTGTCTTATGACGGCTGCGTTTAGCGCATGCGCTCAGGTGAAATCATCTCGTGCACCAGGCTGGGATACCGGCCGGCAACAGATTACGCAAAACCAAGGATTTGAAAGAAACCCTGTGAATACGACAACACAGTTTACCCGGAACAATATGACCGGAATGAATCTGGGCGGCAATCAGGGAACTAATCCAGACATTAACCTGATAAGCCGGCAGCAGACAGACCCAAACATGGAAAAGGCGGATAACTTAAAGAGACAGTTAAAGAAGATGAACGGTGTAAAGAATGTGAATGTAATTGTTATAGGGAATACTGCTCTTGTTGGAATTGAACCTACAGGCAATACGAAAGCTGCAAATGCACTTAGAAACAGTATCACTAAAAAAGTTAAGGAAATCGACAGCACCATTACCAATGTAACGGTTAGTGAATCGTCCGACATCATGAGACGGATAAACAAACTTGGTACAGATATTACCAACAATAAGCCAATCAAAGCAATAACAGATGAGTTTAACAATATGGTAAACGGAATGACGTCCTAACTGCTGCAAGCAGTAAAACTAGTGAACAGAACTCACGGGCGGCTGAATAGCTGCCCTTGGGTCTTCATTTTAGGTGTTGAGAGGTGCCGAATCAATAATATTAATTTACATAGGAGTGTTATAAAATGGGAGTTTGGGAATTATTATTAATAGCGGTAGGGCTTTCAATGGATGCCTTTGCAGTTTCGATCTGCAAAGGCTTATCTATGCAAAAAATGAGTTATAAGCATGCGGTTGTCGCCGGTTGTTTTTTTGGAGGATTTCAGGTGCTGATGCCGCTTGTAGGTTTTCTGCTCGGAACGCAGTTCAAGAACTATATAACCTCTGTTGATCATTGGATTGCCTTTATTCTGCTTTTTATTATCGGCTTAAAAATGATAAAGGAGTCACAGAACAAGCATTGTGAAAATGTTGGTAATTCTTTCAGCCTCAAATCGATGACGATATTATCTTTTGCGACTAGTGTGGACGCATTGGCAATCGGCATAACCTTTGCATTTTTGCAGGTGAGCATTGCTCCTGCTATTGCCTTTATTGGAGCGACTACTTTTACTTTCTCATTTATTGGTGTAAAAATAGGGAATGTATTTGGAACAAGGTTTAAGTCAAAGGCCGAGTTTGCAGGTGGGGTTATTCTAATTGCCATGGGTATTAAAATCCTGTTTGATCATTTATACAGGTAAAATACTGACACATACCGGTTGGACAAATGGCATTGACAAGGAGTTGTACATACAATTATAATTAGATTGTTAGAATATTTATTTATGTTAAATCCCGATATAATTCGGACATACATTTATACATGCTGCCTGATTTAAAATGACAGCACATGAAATAAGAAAAAGTAAAATGCAATGAGAGGGTTATCATCGTGAAGGATATGTTAGTAGCCGAATTTCAGTACACTGTACAAGAACTGCTTTTCAGAAACAAGAGCATAATTGATTCCATAACAAAGTTCCAGGACGCCAATGCAAGAGCTAATCGTTCCATTGTAAAGGCTGTTACCCAATGCGGTTGTATCAGGATAGATGCCAAAAAGCAAGAAATGCCGGAAGATGGCGATTATGAAGAAATGCGTAATGCAATGGTTACACATGTTATTGGTAAGCTATGTGAGAACTGTAGGGATCAGATTGAAAAGGAACTTGGCAAGAACTTGTTTTACATGGCTTCCGTATGCAATACGCTTGACCTGAACCTCTATGATATTATCATAAAGGAACAGGACAGGGTTAAAATGCTGGGTCAGTACAATTTAGGATGAAACCTTGTAAAAAATTATTTCCAGCGCTTCCTGTATATTCGACACAGGTGTTATCGTTACTCCTGTGTCGATTTTAATCTGTTTTGCCAGCTTCATGTTGCCCTCGGGAATAATAAGGCTTTTGAAACCGAGCCTCATAGCCTCCGATATTCTTTTATCAATCCGTCCGACCGCCCTGACCTCACCCGTCAGTCCTACTTCACCCACCAAAACACAGCCTGCATCCACAGGAACATTCTTGAAGCTGGAGGCTACCGCCGCAGCTGTTCCCAGATCACAGGCCGGTTCGTCAAGCCGTATGCCGCCTACAACATTGACATACGCATCGAAATTACTCAGCTGTAAACCTACTCGCTTTTCCAGCACCGCCATCAGCATGGTCAATCTATTATAGTCGATACCCGTTGCCATTCTCCTCGGAACACCAAAATTGGTGGCACAGACCAGAGATTGTATTTCTATCAGCATCGGCCTTGTTCCCTCCAGGCTTGATACCACAACAGAGCCGGGTACATTGCCCGCTCTGCCGGATAACATCATCTCCGACGGGTTGGAAACCTCAGTCAGCCCTGAATCCCGCATCTCAAATATGCCTATTTCGTTTGTTGAGCCAAATCTATTTTTAACCGCTCTCAATATACGAAAGCTTAAATGTCTATCGCCTTCAAAATAAAGCACAGTGTCCACCATGTGTTCCAACACCCTCGGTCCTGCGATGGCACCCTCTTTTGTTACATGCCCAACGATCATCACCGTGATTCCACTGCTCTTTGCCAGCTTCATAAATGCGGCGGTTACTTCCCTGACCTGGCTAACACTGCCAGGCGCCGAAGTGATTGCATCAGTATACATGGTTTGTATGGAATCTATGATTACAAGTCCGGGCTTTCCTTCCTCTATTAATTCGGCAATTGCTTCATAGTTGGAAGCGGAAACAATGTACAGGTCGGCGCGTTTTACATTCAGCCTGTCTGCTCTGAGTTTGATCTGCTCGACAGATTCTTCGCCAGAAACATATAATATTTTGGAGCCTGGATGAATTGTATTGCATATCTGCAATAATAAAGTAGACTTGCCGATGCCCGGGTCACCGCCAACAAGTATCAGTGAGCCTCTGACGACTCCGCCACCCAGAACACGATCCAACTCATTCATTCCCGTAAGGCTGCGCTCTTCATTGTCGGAGCGGACATCCCTCAAACTGACCGGCTTGATTGTTCCCCCAAAAGCAGGTTTCACTCGGGAGGTGTTCTCCTGCCGTTCCTCGACAAATGTATTCCATTGCAAGCATGCCGGACATTTGCCAAGCCATCCAGATGATTCATAACCGCATTCCTGGCAAACAAAAATCGATTTGCTTTTTGGCATAATTCCTCCTGTTTCGCCCTTTCGCCCTTTTGTCCTTTTGCCCTTTTGTCCTTTTGTCGTTTCGCCCTTTTGTCCTTTTGTCCTTTTGCACTTCTGCTCTTCTGCCCTTCCGGAGCATCGTCTTACTTATTGTACCATAAATCAATTCCGTTTGCCTCTGCTATCAATACGTTACATAGCTGAACTAACAATGATCATAATGTCAAATATAATTTTCCCATATATTCCCTCCTGTAAAGAAAGGTTCAAAAATATTATAACATGTCGCAGCTAAACTGCAAACTAAGGGCCGGCTGAATTATTATTTCCGATTCTTTTCCGAGGAATGGAGCTAACCATAAATATTTTAACGTGAAAGGTACAAAATAATATAAACCGCAGTGATGGAGGTTGTTAATGTTAAATTTGCTACAAGACTTGGTACTGTACACTACTCAGTTAATTCAAGTATTTATATTTGTCATTGGCTGTTATTTTTTTGGCATTTCCATCTTCGGCTGGAGAAAAAGGAAGGAAGAAAAATCCGGTGACTGCCCTCCCTGTAAAAAATTTGCACTGGTTATAGCGGCTCATAACGAAGAATTGGTAATAAGCCATGTTATTGACAGTTTGTTGAATCAAAACTATCCTAAAAAGCTGTATGATATTTTTGTAGTCGCAGACAACTGCACCGACAGAACTGCTGCAATCGCCCGACGGCATGGAGCAATCGTATATAAGCGTTATGACCCGGTAAAAAGAGGTAAGGGGCACGCTCTTGAATGGATCTTCGGATATATATATGAAATGAGTGACAAATATGATGCGGTAAGCGTGTTTGATGCAGACAATCTGGTGTCGTCAAGTTATCTTGATGAGATGAACAAGCAGCTTTGCAAGGGGCATAAGGTGGTTCAAGGCTATATTGACAGCAAAAACCCCTATGATTCATGGATTACCAGCTCCTATTCCATTGCCTTCTGGCTGTCAAACCGCATATTCCAGCTGCCCCGCTACTACCTTGGTTTGTGCTGCGGGCTATGCGGCACCGGTTTTTGTATCGATATTCCCATGCTGAAGAAAATAGGCTGGGGCGCCACCTGTCTGACAGAGGATTTGGAATTTACAATGAAGCTGGCACTGAATGGGATGAAGGCGGCTTGGGCTCATAATGCCATTGTTTATGATGAAAAACCGCTAACTCTTAAGCAATCCTGGCATCAGAGAAAAAGGTGGATGCAGGGTCATGCAGACTGTGCAGCAAGGTTTCTCAGACCTCTTTTTAAAAAAGCTTTTCATGAATGCGATCTTGTCGCCTTCGATTGCGCGGTCTATCTGTTCCAGCCCATTAGGTTCGTTTTTATTGGCTTGATTTCCATTATGCTCTGGATTCAAACCTTTTACCCCGAGGCTCCCTTCTATACCATGCAATATGTGTTCCCGAGCGCCGTCTGGTATATCTTTATTATACTTCAGTTTTTATACGGTCCGCTGATAATACTTGCTGAAAACAAGTTTGACCTGCGGGTAGTGCTTGCCTTCATCGTATACCCCTTCTACTGCCTGACTTGGGTGCCTATAACAATTCAAGGCTTCCTCAGCAAGGACAACAAAGTCTGGAACCACACCCGGCATACACGCGAAATTACCATAGATGACCTCGAAAAACCCCAAGCCCCTCTCAAACCTTCCGAAGCATCCAGATACCATTGAAGGTGGATTACGTTTATGTACTCCTACCCCTTACTATTTTATAAATGTTGTTTACAGTGTCTTAATAGAATGCTAAAATATTGTATAACATACTAAAGTATACAGGGTGATAATGTGAGAGAATTGATTAATAGTGATGAGACAATTATTTTATGCAAGGCTTTAAGCTCTCCTCTTAGATTGAATATGCTCAGGTTATTGTCAAAGAATCGACAGATCAATCTAAACGAACTGGCAGAACAGCTTAAAGTAACAAATGGTGCAATCAGCCAACATATAAAGGTTCTCACTGACGCGGATTTGGTCGATATTACATATACCTCAGGCAAGCGTGGGTCCCAGAAAATATGTTTTCTTAAAGAACATAAGTTTCTGATTGACATCCTCTCTGAGATCAAACCTGACAACATGTATCAAATTGAAATACCTATCGGCAGTTATACTAAATACTTGGTTTATCCCACCTGCGGTATTGCTACATCAAGCAGTGTAATCGGAGAGGTGGATGACCCCAGATATTTTGACGCCCCCGAACGTACTGATGCCGGTATTTTATGGCTTTCAAAAGGCCTTATCAGTTACCGCATACCAAATTATCTCAAGACGAATCATACAATTGATAAGCTGCAATTTTCATTTGAAATATCTTCAGAAGCCCCCGGTATTTGCGAAGATTGGCCAAGCGATATATATTTTCATTTAAATGGTATTCTTTTGGGGTTTTGGACAAGTCCCGGCGATTTTGGCGCTGCAAAGGGATTGTATACACCGTCCTGGTGGTTTCCAAACTGGAATCAGTATGGTCTGCTCAAGCTCCTCACAATAAACGGTGAGGGCACTTATATTGATGGCAGGAAAATATCAGATATAAATATAATTAATTTAGATCTGAATTTCAAAAGTGACATCATCTTCCAGCTTAGTGTCCCGGACAATGCGAAAAATGTAGGTGGGATGACCTTGTTTGGCAAAGGTTTTGGCAATTACAATCAGGATTTAAACGCAAGGGTAATTTTCAAAGAAAGCAAGCCATGACCTGATTATCATAAGTATTTTTCGACAGCTCTTTAAGGTAATATAAGCAAAGAGCTTGAAAACCCCGCATAGCGAACTCTCACCTCTGAGATACTGCCCATGCCGGCCCAAACCAAAACAAAGCCCTGCGCTTGTCAGCACAGGGCTTTGGTATAAATCCGGCGGAGACCTATTTTCCCGGGCCGTTACCAGCCAAGTATCTTGGGCACTGAGAAGCTTAACTGCCGTGTTCGGTATGGGAACGGGTGTATCCTTCTCGTTATATCCACCGGAAAATCTGAATCGTGATAAGCTTCGCAATACCGCAAAGCTTTTCCGATTTGTTAACTTATCAGAGGCTTTTGCACCTTCAAAACTATATAATGTAAGCGCGGATATCGTTTCACTTGCGTGCTGCCGAATCCTTATTGAGAAAACCGGATATCGTTTCGCTTACGCAAAGCCGAATCCTTGTTAAAACATTAAACGTTAAAGACCTTTTCTTTAATATTACCTGTCCCCTGACAATCCGCTTGCGAACTGTCAGGCGATTGCTCCGTATTTACGAAGCGCCTTTTTTTTTGGTCAAGCCCTCGACCTATTAGTACCAGTTAGCTCAATACATTACTGTACTTACACACCTGGCCTATCAACCACGTTGTCTACATGGGGTCTTACCGTACTGGATGTGAGAAATGGGAGGTGGAATTCTAG
>CAYGHY010000103.1:0-10085 GCA_964349435.1 uncultured Oscillospiraceae bacterium | reverse complement strand
AGACGGTTGCATCGATGCAACCCCCTAACCGCAAAATGCAACCCCCCGGCGACCTCCGTGCGGTTGTATCAATTTTTAGCACCAAATACACATCATCAACACAGGTTGATACAATGAAACCCACTTCGTACAAAGGTAGGTTTTGTTGATTCGTTGTTGATATTGCTCACTTTATTGGGATTGTATTGAACCACCGTGGCGCTTCATTTTCCGTCATCGGGGTCACTTTTATCTCCTCGGATGTTCATCGCAACAACTATTCGTAAAAAATGCAACCCCCTCCTGTACCGCGTGCGCGAGTATCGGGTCAGCGTGCGGGAGTGTCGATTTATCATTGAACTGTACCTCAAAATTGGGGACATTTTTACAGGATCTTTCACTGCTAGCCATTGTTATCGTCTCCATATTCTGAAAATGACAGATTATTTTCCAGATGCTTTAAATTCCTTGATTGTCCTGAGCACTTCAGCCCGGAATTCCACATATCCAACCTGGTAACAGCGTTCCACTTGATAGTAATTGGATCTGTAGACCTCAGCATTATTAAGAGAAATAACAAAACTTGAGATGCCATCAAATTCAACGTGAAATAGATCACCGTGGTTTTGATTTGCGATGACGGAAACATCATGCAGTACCAGTTCCTTCGTGTTTGCGGCTCTCAGAAACTGGCTTTGCGCCTGACTCGTGGCACCTTTTCTCAATTTTCTGAGATCAGCTTCTTCGTAAGTCGCATTGCATTCCGCCAGCATCTGCTCCAGTTTCTTATATTCTTGTTTTGATAGCATACTTTTCTCCTATTTCCCTCTCATTATACAAGAAGTTGATTAGCCAGGATGTCCCAAGGTGTCAGGATACCAAGGAGCTTCTCAGTTGCACTACCGTTTTGAGTCAAAAAAATCATACCGATACGCTCCATCTTCTTCAGCGCTTTCTCAAACAAGTCTTTTGCATTAAAGACTTGGGCGCCCCATGGCAGGAAGTGGAAAATTTCCGTGATGTGATTGTTGATAGGGAGATACCGGGCTAACTCACTAAATCTTGTTTCATTATCAACATTGATGATCTCATTATCCAGCAGATAAGCAAATAAAGTGTTTTCGCTGAATATCCCTGCAACCACGCCGTCGTTGAGAATTGGCACATGAGTATAGTTCTTTTCCTTCATTATGCTCATTGCCGGCAGTACAAGATCATCAATAGAACATGAATAAACATTGCTGGTTCTTATCGCAAAATCCCTGCAAAGTGGAATACGATGAATCTGTTCAATAAGCGTTTCCAAAAGCTCAATCATTTTATCACTTGGTAAAATCCGAAAATCATATGCCACGTCATTGTGTATAATCAAATTTCTTACTGTTCTGCAATAATCCAGTCTTTTTTTAACGTCGGTAAACTCAGGAAGTTTTGCTAACTTTTGCACAACCTCACCTTTATCATTACTCAGCTTATAGTATTGGCTACCTGCTTCCTCAAGCTCTCCGTATTTTTTTAAGAAATATTGCGATTTATCCATGGTGCCTCCTTTACACTATTAAAACGATGATAGAAAAAATCATATTGTGCGTTTTTCTCAATTCCTGCTGCCCCTCCGCCACATCAGCCGGGATGCTAACCCTTGAAGCTGAGAGGACCAATGTAGTCAGCCCCAGTTTTTGTAGCCGTTGGTGAGTTAGAAAAGACCGTAAATCGGGTAAAGGCATTCGTTCTTTGGCTTGGCCATATCGTAACACAGGCCTAAGAGGGGGAGTAGTTTCAGTCATGTAATGCACTCAGGGGGGGATTAACAGACAACGAATCATCATTAAAATGCATACATGGCACAGTACTCAGTCCGCTCAGCAGCGTTGCCATATCCCCTAGACTAGTAAAGCATTTCAGTAATTATTGGCTTTTACTGACGGACCAATAAACTTCTTATCGTGTCCTTGAAATATGGAGCGCTACACACTTCAGATGACTGGTCAGTAGATACTCAACTATCCTTCCTGTCCCTGTCCGAAAAGATTAGGTCGTCTGGGTAGTCCACGTTAAGGTCACCGCTTTCCACCAATCCTAGCAAGTCATCAAAATCCCTCCATTCCGGGTTATCTTCCCAGCCACTTAAGCCCAGGCTGTACATCCAAGAGGTGTAACTGTCATGGCCAACGCCAGGTGTATATTCGCTGCCTCCCAGGCTGATCTCCAGGATTTGCTTCTCGAGGTTGAACTGTGCGTAGCGAACATCCTCATCTTCATATGAGAAGGAAAACTTCAGCCCGCCCTCAGGCTCCTTGCCCTCTGCGAACACATCCAGATAGGCTTTCAGCGCCTGCCGGAAACGTCTTAGTTCCTGTGAGGGGTTTGCCTGGGCATAAACCTCCAGCCCCCTTTCCAAGGACGCTCTCAGCCGACGGAAATTACCCAATTCCTTCGGGGAGATAATGTCTTCCACTACCTCTTCCTCTTCCTCCTGCTCATCATCATCCTGGTGGATTAGGCTGGGCCAGTTCGTCAACTCCTGCTCATGTAGAGTATTCAGGTACTCAGCGGCGCGCATTGCCAAGCCGTTTAGGTACCCCAGCACGCTTAGGTGTGCATACTCCATTTGCTCCCCTATGTCAGGGTGGTCCTGTCGGTGTAAGGCAAAATCGGCGAGTACCTCCGTGGCAATGAGGCGCTTGAGGGTTTCTTCTGCAGCCTTATACACCTGCAGAATGCGCCTGTAGGTCTCTCCTTCGGTTTTCCAGAGCTCCTCCTCTGGTTCTTGTGTACGGACATTATTAACCTGCATCAGCAACCATAATGTGTTGGATCGGTATATTGCCAACTCTTGAACAGAGGTATCACCAAGCGTTTCTTTGGAAAAGGTGAGTCGGTACAGCAACTCAATATGAGACGCTAGATACTCAGCTTCTTCCAGCACTTGCTCCACGACCTGAGCTAAGGGAGCATAATCCTGTGACATGAAATCCTCCTCTGCTTAGTCCGATGTAATCAGAAAAACGAGTTCTATCTCACATCAGAGCCCTAAGACTATTTGAGTCCCGGTATCTCATCCCGCAAAGAATCAACCAACTTTCTGCCAACTTGTGCTGAATCACTATCATATGAAAAAGGTTGAAAGTAGCAGTCAATGCAATACTTAAAGTAATCACGCTGATCACTCTTGCGAGATAACTTATAATCACCTCTGATGACCCAGAAACATTTTCTAATTCCGGTGTTTAGTTCGGCTAGTTTAGCTTCAAGATTTTTGTCATTGTAATTGTGTAGTACTTGAATCTCGGTTGTTAAGCTTCCACCATGCCGTCTAGAGGGTCTCCAGTAATCACGCTGCAAAACCGTAGCTCTTCGCACTTCTATTACCTCTTTCTTTACCATTGGTTATTTTGCTTTTTGAAATGTGTTCAAGTCAATATCACCCTTTGTATATTTGCTATTTCCGTGATTATCTCTTGCCTTTTCTGGTTGGCATCACCAACCCTTCATCAACTCAGCAAACTTCTCCTTCTTGTCCAACACACTTTCGCATTTCTCCCAATCACCTAATTCAGGAATATCCATCTCGTACTTAATGATGAACGGGTTCTTCTTTGGTACCTTGTTAATAGACTCCAAAGCCTTCTGTTCATCGTCCTGAGCAATAGCGACCCAGACATCCTTAAGAACCTCTGGGATTTGACCAAACAAAGCGAAAATCTCCTGAAGCCTGGCTGAGAGTTTTATATGCACTTTGTCTTCAACGCTGCCTTTATAGCGCATGTTGTAAATCAGGATCGTATCCGCCAGCTGACCGATACGCTGGATACGCCCTTTGCGCTGTTCAAGACGTGTTGGATTCCAAGGCAAGTCAACATTAATGAGCGTAGAGAGCGTCTGCAGGTTCAAGCCTTCGCTGGCGGCGTCTGTTCCTACAAGCGCTTTCAAGTTTCGCATCTTCACCATAGCCTTCAGCTCATCTTTTGTACATTTTTTGAACTGGCCATCCAAATACATGCCGCTCTTGTCTCCCCCAGCATACAAGCCAATAGGTATGCCTGCAAAGTCGTAGCTCAGCAGTTCTGCAATATAATTGGCGCTGTCGAAGTACTGTGAAAAGATGATACACCCTTTTTGCAGCCAACCTCCCTCTCCATCAGCACCCTTTTCAAGAATGTCGCGGACACGAAGATACTTGGGATCAGTATCGCGGTTGCTTTTTAGCACCTCAATCAATTGCGTCAAGCAATCCTGCTCGTCAGGCGTCAGGTTTTTCATTTCGCTTTCGTCTTGCTCATTGGTTGTTTCATCATCATCTTCATAAGTCATTTCATCATAAAGTGCTTCAGGAGAACTCTCTGCATCCTTTGTCCATGCATATATCTTCTTTGCGGTATTTTCTCCTGCGATCATCGTTGAACCGATGCGCTTGAGCAGCAGGGTGGACATGAAGCCTCCGCCCTTTACGCGCTTGGATAACAGCCTGCAAAACTCCTCGGCGATTCTATATGCCTGAAGCAAATACCCTGACAATTCGAGCGCTTCGTCATCCTTTTCACCCATAAGCTCTACGCTTATTTTCTTAAGATACGGCTCGCCTGTTTCTTTATTGATAGTATTCTCCAGGTAATCCCTCGTGCGGCGAACAATACAGCGAACGTAAGGATTGCAGTGAAGGACGAACTTTTCATCATCATACAAATCACGGATCTTGGTTTTCTTTGAATGCTCAATCCCCTTATACATATCCTGCGGTAAGACGTACTTGTCATCAGGGATCTGCAGCTGATTCCGCAGCGTTTGCACTCGCCTGATGCTTTCGGACTTTGGGGGAAATGGATTACGAACAATAGCCCACATCTCAGCTTCGGAGGTTGGCGGTGTTTCTGCCTGTGAGACATAATCCAGCCCTGTTTGAGGCGTTTTCCGCCAAATGCTGTATTCATCGCCCATCACCTTGTCTGCTTCCTGAGGTAACCCAAGTGTGTTGAGCAAATCGAATGCCTCGATTGGATGAATCTGCACGGGTGTCGCGGTGGCAAGCAGCAGGCTGCGCGTCTGAAATGTGATCTCCTTGAGGAATCGCAGCAGGTTATTGGGCTGAGCTCCGTGCTTGTCTGCATCCTGCATCAGGTTGCTGCGCCGTGCACGATGCGCTTCATCCAGAATGACACATTCGTACTTCTTTTGCTTGAGTAAGTCTGCCGCTTCCGACTTAGCCGTGATCAGCCCCTGGGAGACAATGCCAACTTTCCTCGGACACTTTAGGATGCCGCGCACACTGTCGCTGGCGTACTCAAAACCGTTCTCATCCTTCCAGCACTTGCCCATCCATACAGCGGAAGGCATGTCCAGCATAGTCAGAAGCTCGTCTTGCCACTGGAACAGCAACGTCTTGGGAACGATAATCAATACGGGTTTATCACCGTAAAGCGCCATCAACTTGACAGACATGGCCAATTGCAGCGTTTTGCCAAGGCCTACCATATCAGCCAGCAAAAGTCGAGCGCCTCCTCTGCTTTTATGCTCTTCAAAGGCGCGCATAACGAAATATTTCTGGTGCGCCCACAGTCCGAACTCTTTTCGATAGACAGGTTCTTCAGCTGCTACAGCTGGTACATTCGTATCGACAGCATCACGCCAGTGTTGCAGCGTGATTGGCGTACGTTTTGAGATGCGATTGATATCATGGATGATGAAGTCGCTCAGCGGCACCGCGGCGCGATGATGCCAAAAGAAGTCGAATTCTTCTTGAACCCAGTTTGCGGATTCGGAGCTGTCATCAGCCCATACGATTTCATAATTAGTCGTCAAGGCGCTTTTAGTTTCATTCATACTGCCAATGAAGGAGGTTTTAAGTCCATCCTCATAAGTGATAATGCCGGCCTTGCCATGAAGCAGACCATACACCTCATTCGGAAGTACACGGATCTCCATTTTCCCACTTGTGAGCAGTTGATATAATCGATTAAGCCGTTCGGATTCCTCATTAGATGTATATTGTTCTTCAGGTTGAAACGCGCACCATTCCTGCTTCATCCGGATGGCAGCAAGGCCTGCAATCTTCACATCATCAGGGGAAAGACTACTGTTGCAGATTATACGGACACAACCCTTCACCTGTTCGATGGCTTCCCCTGCTATCTCCAGAACAGAGGAGCAGAAATAGCCCGCGATGCGGTCATAGGATACTGCCTTTTGCAGGCGGTCTGTGAGAAATTCTTTGCCAAGGTCAGTATTTCGGGAAGAGTAACGCTGCAGCATGATATACCTCTTCAGACGTGATCGTTATCTACCAACACATAGATGTGCTCAGCCATTCGCGCATTTTCATACCAGTGGGGCATGGTATCGATATCCTGCGCATCCTTCAGGAAGAAAAGCAACTGTTTAAGCATATCACGGTTTCCCCAATAATCCGGAAGCTCGTTTTTAATGTGTGAAAGGCCTTTGAGCGGATTGTCGTTTTCTGTAGAGGCAACATGGATTGCAGCCAACACCAATCTTAGTGTGCTCTTTTCAAAACCCGGCACGTCGTTTACCGTGCGCATAGCAAACTCACCAGGCGTTTTCAAACGTGCAGTATTTGCCCGTTCATTACCCATCAATTGACCATATGATGCAAGACCAAAGCCACGAGCATACTCCTGATAAGTACTGATTTGATTATTCCCGTGCTTCTCCGCTTCCAGACCCTTGATGTAGAAGCGCTCGGCAGGCGACAACATTTTCCAAAGGAAGTTGTCGAATTCCAATGGAATGATGAAGTCATAGGCTATCTTCTTGGCCCGTTCAATCAGTTTGACCACTTCACTCTTGGATGGATCATGAATAGCGAGATCCAGTTCTCGATCCAGATCGATTTCGCCGATGGATTTACAACTTGTCAGCACCTTCAGTGACGCGGCATAGGCAGCCAGCACATAGTCTGGATCAGAGAAATTCGGGTCTTCTTTGTCTTCCAGCAACTGCATAGACTCGATTTGTGTTCTGACTTCCTGTTTGATGCTTGCGGCTAGTTCGTCTAAGAAGGCTTCCGTATTTCCTTGCTGTTTGCGAAGAATAAGCAACACTGTCCCCTTGACATAGTTCCCATCCTTCAATCCAGAAGCATCCGTCTCGGTGGCAATGTTCCATGCTGCTGTTACAGTCAAGCCAGCTTTCCACATGATCAGTGCTAACTGTGCCCATACAGCAGGGTCAGAATGAGTGAACATGACGATCTGCATCCCGTCATCGCCCATGTGTTGAGTAAGGTTTGAATAGATTTCTATCATGGTCTGGCTGAAATGCTCATCGCCACGAACAGCCAAAATACGTTTACTGTCCGTGTACCAATCGGGAAAGGCTTCTTTCAGAAGCGTTTTATCCCATGCGAGGAAAAACTCAGAGAGTTCATGGTAATTGACTGCATCTGCATAGGGTGGATCAGTAATCCACAGATCACAAATAAAGTTAACAGAACGGGCGTCGGTCAATGCCACTTTGAACGTATCAGTTATCTCAATTTTATTCAGATTGAAAGCCCAAGGTGTATGTAACATGGTAAGGCCTGAAGTCGCATAGTTATTCAGCGTATTTAATGCCTGATTATAGAAAGTCTGAGCAACAATATCACGATTGGGATTCCATCTGCAGAGTTTAGAGTTAAAATCAATGCATTTGTTCAAACCTAACAATCCTGTAGCTTTTTCTATAGTCGTGGAAGCTTCTTTAATATACTTGACAAATCGACTCAACACGAACAGTTGTCGCGCGTTAAATAAGTGATGCCATTGAGTCCAACCACGATTTTTTCGTACTTCATCAGTTTTGTCACCCATCTCGATCTCACTGGAGGGTATCAATCCCATGCTCTGCCATACTGCGATGTTTTTTTCCACTGTGTCGCATACTTTTGTTTCATTCTCCAAATCCCGTTCACTTGGAGAACGATAGTAACGAGTGGAAACGACTCTTCCATCCGCCCTCGTTTCCAAATGCTCATAGCGTATTGCATATAAACGCTCTTGGTATACGTCGTCATCATGAGGTTTAAACTCATCCTGGCCCCACTGACGTAGACCACTGATAGTATTCCCGTCTTTATCGATTCTGTCACGACGCAAGGAAGAGATTGGAGTTGATTTATTGCAGTGTGGGCAAAACAAAGCGTTGCTTCTTACTGTTCCATTCCTCTGCGCTTCCTTAAGCATTTTCTCGCTTGCCTTACTTATGATATCAATATCAAATCCATGACCATTGTTTTTAAGTTTCGCAACTACAAGACCTGCACGAATACCCACAACTAATGTGGGTAACAAGGGAACAAGCCAACCGCATTCAGGGCAGTCAGCCTCCACACAATATAAATAGGAGAGCGCTCGGTCACCAAGCTCATTATGCTCTATCCCCAAGCCAGAAATTTCTTTATCTACTGCTTCATAAACTGCTTTTTGAAAAGCCGTAATTCTCTCGAGTTCACTTTGGTTAGCGCCGCAGATGTGCAGACTTGCCCATGTAAGTAAACCGGCTATAGGGTTCAAATCACTGGCATAACTACCACACCCTATGCGTGCAGCTTCAAAGGGGATGGATCCGCCGCCGCAGAAACAGTCTCCCACTATAACATTACGTCCAAATTGTTTCACCGACAGTTGATTTATCAGTTCAGAAAGACTATGCGCGGTAGTATCCAAATGCTGATTGATCTCGTCCCAAGTTTGATCTGCCAGGGACTCCAGCTGCTCAGGCCTCATGCACATAGCGATCTTTTCATCATAACTGAGGGTTTGAAAGGCAGCCGCCTCCATATCATCCCTGGGTGCGCCTTTTCTCAATTTCATCTTTCCCATAGTGTTATCAAACCAACTGCCAAACTGATGAAAAAGTTTGCGATGTTTCCGAATGATCCTATAGAGTTCTTCTGCGTGGAACTGCTTCTCTTTGCGTAATAGTAACCCAACATTATCCATGCTCATGACTTTTAGAAATACTTCCATATCCTTATCCGGATAATCGCTTGTCGGCATCAAGCACCCTATAATAGCAGCACGGACAAGCACTAAAGGTTTTCGGCCCCACCACTTACCTAGACCCGTTATGGTTTGACCTTGGGATGATTTCCGCTCTTTATAGCTTTCTTTGCTCACTTTCGAGACTGGAAATTGTTTTTCAATGAACGACTGTGTCACTTCGGGATATCCTCCTCGTTCATGGAATCAAACAAGCTGATCTGTGGTCGTTCTTCAATGGGATTCTCACAAAGCGCGTATCGCAATGCAGTGCGCCAGCCTTTCTTGTCCTTCATGTGACCAGTGGAGGCATTTGTCATGGTGTACAGCCACCAGCGTTCCTCCGGCATCAGCCCTTTCCAATTGCGGATGGCTGTGGGGATGTTGCTGGGGTCGCTGTCTTCCACGCCCCAAAGCAGCACCATCATTTCTTTGCCAAAGAGCCTCTCCACAGGTGTTCCGCCAATGTCAAAACGACCCAGTGTTTGATGACGATCCTTCAACTTCGCATTGAACTCAGCAGTCAGATCCTTGGCCAAAAGGCTCCACTTGTGCTTGGATATTTCTAACCTGAGAATATCGCTACGATCCAGCACCTGGCCGTTCATGTAGATACCTTCCTGCATACTCTTTGCCTTACTTTTCTCCTGCTCCGTCAGCTCATCCAACAGCGTAGGAGGCGTCCATGAAAAGCGTTCAAATATCCTAACAGGCTCAATAGAATCCTTTGAAGGGATCACAACGAAAAAGTGATTCTGGCTTTGTACTGGATCGACACCGAAACCGTAACTCGCTTTCTTCGTGCTCATTGTTTGATGTCGCCATTCATTGTCAAATCATTCAAATCCAATTTGTTCATCTCTACCCACTCCTTGAAGGCTTTTCCAGTCAGGAAAAGTAGGGTCTTGTATTCAAACTCAACGACCGCGTCAAGTTTAGCAAATGCAGAATCCCTGATCAAATCTACTGTTGCCTGTAGGTTTCCCGCGTCATATGGTACTTTGGCTGTATTGATTTCCATATAATTGTCCGGTTCACCCTTCTGTGAAATGACCACAGTAAAGTGGCGGACATATGTTCCAGGCAGCTTCTGCAGAAGCCCGAATTCCGTATACGCTGAAGCTGTAT